>NZ_JBLTJC010000011.1:0-63298 GCF_048158785.1 Streptomyces colwelliae
GTGCTGTCGTAGCCGCCCTTGGTGGCCTCGTCGCCGCGCGGGCCGAAGCCGCTGCCCCGCACGTAGATGATGTCCGGGTTGATCGCCCGGATGTCCTCGACGTCGATGCGCAGTTTCGCGCGCGCCCGGTCACGCCGGGATCGTCCCGCTGAGGCGGCGCGGCTGAGCGAGGAGATCACGTCCACCGAGCAGGCCCTCGCCGGTCTGATGCGGGACTCTCTCACCCTCACCCTCATCCACACCTCCGCCACCCTCCTCGCCACCACCTCCCTCACCCTCACCCTCTGGACCGGCCTCGAAGAACCCGGAGTAGCCCTCGCCTTCGGAGTACTCGTCGCCGTAGGGGAGTTGAGCCGCTGGAACGGAACCGGTCTCCGCGAAACCGCCCCCCTCGGCGCGGCCGGCGCCCTCTCCTACGCCCTGCTCGGCGCCGACGCGGGCGAGCCCACCCACCACGGTGTCTTCCAGGTCGTCGCCGTGGTCGTGGCGGCCGCCCTCGTCGGCTGTGTTCCGCACATCGCGCGCGGCCGGAGCCGGACGCCGGACCACATGGCCCGCCGCGTCCTGACCGTCGGCTTCGCGGCCGTCTGTTTCCAACCCCTGTACAACCAGGGCGTGTTCAGACACTGGGGCGGGCCCGCCTACGCCGTGCTCCTGCTCGCGCTGCTCTCCCTCACCGCGCTCTGCGACGCCGTGCTCGCCGCCGCGGTCGCGAACTCGCGGACCCGGTGGCCGTTCGGGCCGCTGCTGCGGGACGAGCTGCGGGGGATGCTCGGGATCGGGTCGGCGGTGTGCGCGACCGGCGCGGTGATGGCGCTCGCGGTCGCCGTCGTGGGGTTGTGGGCGCTGCCCGTGTTCTCGCTGCCGCTGCTGCTGACCCAGCTGTCGTTCCGGCGGTACGCGGCCGTACGGGACACCTACCGGCAGACCATCGCCTCCCTCGCCCGGTCCACCGAGATAGCCGGTTACACGCCTGCCGGGCACGCCCGCCGGGTCGCCGCGCTGTGTCAGGCGGTCGGGCGGGACCTGGGGCTGTCCGAGCCCGACCTCACCGTCCTGGAGTACGCCGCCCTGATGCACGACATCGGCCAGCTCAGCCTCGTCGACCCGGTACCGGCCGGCGCCACCGCCGTACTCCCCGCCGAGGAGCAGCGGCGGATAGCGCTGCTCGGCGGGGCCGTCGTACGGCAGACCGGGGTGAGTCCTCAGGTGGCGGCCGTCGTGGAGCGGCAGGCCGACCCGTGCCGGGAGCAGCCGCTCTCCGCGCGGATCGTCCGGGCCGTGAACGCGTACGAGGAGAAAACGCGGGCAGGCGGCCCCGGCGGGCCCCTCCAGGCGTTGGAGGAGCTGCGCCTCGGGACCGCCGGGGACTACGCTCCCGAGGTCGTGGAAGCACTGGCCCGGGTACTGTCCCGGGACTGTCTGACCTTGCCTTCGGCTGGGTAACCCATGGGTAATGAGCGCCCTCCCAGTCGTACGTGGTTGGATGCGAAGAAGAGGGTGTCCGGGGGCAGAGCCAGCCCAACGAACGGAACTGGCAGGCGGGAATCGTGAGGATCTTCGGCAAGGGACGGCACCGGCCCTCCGCCTCCTGGCGGCAGGCCACAGACCGCGCGTTCACGCTGATCGGCGACGGTCGGTACGAGGACGCGGGCGCGCTGCTGACGCGGGCCGCCGATCTGGAGCCCTGGCTGTCCGAGTCCTGGTTCAACCTCGCCCTGCTGCACAAGTTCCGGCACGACTGGGAGCAGGCGCGGGCGGCCGGACTGCGGGCCGTGGCGCTGCTCGACCGGGAGGCCGGCGCGCCTGACTGGTGGAACGTGGGTATCGCGGCCACCGCCCTCCAGGACTGGCCGCTGGCCCGGCGGGCCTGGCAGGCGTACGGGCTGCGGGTGCCGGGCGGGGTCACCGGAGCGGGTGAGCCGGCGGGCATGGATCTCGGCAGCGCTGCCGTACGGCTGTCTCCGGAAGGGGAGGCCGAGGTGGTGTGGGGGCGGCGGCTGGACCCCGCGCGGATCGAGGTGCTGTCCATTCCGCTTCCCTCGTCCGGGCGACGCTGGGGTGAGGTCGTCCTGCACGACGGGGTGCCGCACGGCGAGCGGACGACCGCCGCCGGGCACTCGTACCCCGTCTTCGACGAGATCGAGTTGTGGGCGCCGTCGCCTGTGCCTACGTGGGTGGTGCTGCTGGAGGCTGCCGCCGAGGCCGATCGGGATGCGTTGGAGCAGTTGGCGGCGGATGCGGGGTTCGCGGCGGAGGACTGGTCGTCTTCCGTGCGGTTGCTGTGCCGGATGTGTTCGGAGTCCCAGATGCCTTCCGATGAGGGTGACGGGGAGCATCTTGATCCGCATGATCACAGTGAGCCGGGGCATCCTGGGCCGCTGGGTCACCGGACGGACGGGCAGTTGTGGGTGCCTGAGCGTGAGTGTGGGTTGGCTGCGCCGGCGTCGCTTGTTCGGGGGTTGTTGGACGGGTGGGTTGCCGATAGCCCTGACTCTCGGGACTGGCGGGATCTGGAAGAGGTCTGCTGAGGTCGGTGGTCGGGTGCGGGTCCGTTGTGGCTGGTCGCGCAGTTCCCCGCGCCCCTAAAAGACAAAAGACAGGGCGTTGTGGTTGGTGGCGTCCACGCGGCGGAGCCGCATCGAGCACAGCCCCGCGCCCCTGTCAGGGCGCTGCACGTACCCTGTATCAGCAGTAATCCCCCCCGGTTTTTGAGGAAGGCGTTCGTCGGCATGGCGCAGCAGGACACCGATCAGCAGCACGTGGGCGTGCTTCCCGTGGACGACGAGGGGTTCGTCGTCGACACCGAGGGCACCGAGGAGCGTGAGGCGGCCTGGCGGGAGCGGGGGAGTTCGCGGGCCATCACGGTCGTCGGGAATCCGGTGCTGCACAAGGAGTGCAAGGACGTCACCGAGTTCGGCGCGGAGCTGGAGACGCTGGTGGCGGACATGTTCGCCTCGCAGCGCACCGCCGAGGGCGTCGGGCTCGCCGCCAACCAGGTCGGCGTCGACCTGAAGGTCTTCGTCTACGACTGCATGGACGACGAGGGCAAGCGGCATGTCGGTGTCGTCTGCAATCCCAAGCTCGTCGACCTGCCCGCCGACAAGCGGCATCTGGACGAGAGCAACGAGGGGTGTCTGTCCGTGCCGACCGCGTATGCGCCGCTCGCGCGGCCCGACTACGCCGAGGTGACCGGTCAGGACGAGCGGGGCAACCCGATCAAGGTCCGCGGCACCGGCTACTTCGCTCGGTGTTTGCAGCACGAGACCGATCACCTCTACGGCTACCTCTACATCGACCGGCTCTCCAAGCGTGACCGCAAGGACGCGCTGCGGCAGATGGCCGAGAACGAGCCCCGCTACCCCGTGGTCGCCAACGACTGATCCGGCCGACCCCAGCGGTCGACCCATCTCCCTTACGTACGGCGTCTGTTCAGGTGCAACTCCCTGACCAGGCGCCGTTCGTCTGTCCCTCGCACATTCGATCGTTTTCGCTCGTGTAGTGATCCAGAATCGGTCACACAAGGGGGGATTCTCGGCACTTGGGGGTAGTGAAGGGAGCAAATCCATTCCCAGAACGGTCAGTTGTGGTGCTGAATAGGAAGTGCGGGGATACGCAACGGCGCACGCCCGGCACAGCGGGAGGGGCGTACGCAACTGGCGGCTGAGAGGGGTTTGTTCGTGCCTGCTTTCTCGCACAGCACCGCATCGGCAACGGCAACGGTAACGACGGCGATCGAGGTTCCACCGTCGCTCTCTCCCGGTGATCGAGACGGCGTTTCCCCGGCAACTGCATCCGTATTGGCCGACGCTCCAGGAGAAGACACGTGTCTGGCTGCTGGAAAAGCACCTCATGTCGGGGGACAAGGTAAGGGAATATGCCGACGGTCTGTGCTACACGGACCTGATGGCCGGGTATTACCTGGGCGCACCGGACGAGGTGCTCCAGGCGATAGCGGACTACAGCGCGTGGTTCTTCGTCTGGGACGACCGCCACGACCGGGACATCGTGCACCAACGCCCCGACGCCTGGCGGCGGTTGAGGTTCCGGTTGCACGCGGCACTGGATTCACCACGGCACCATCTGCTCCACCCGGATCCCCTGGTCGCGGGGTTCGCCGACAGCATGATGCGGATCTACTCGTTCCTGCCGGACACCTGGAACGCGCGGTTCGCCCGGCACTTCCACGCGGTCATCGAGGCCTACGACCGTGAATTCCGCAACCGTACCGAGGGGACCGTCCCCACGGTCGAGGAATACCTCGCGCTGCGCCGGCTCACCTTCGCCCACTGGATCTGGACGGATCTGCTGGAGGCGAGCGCGGGGCTCGAACTCCCGGACGCGGTAAGGAAACACCCGGGATATCGGCGGGCGGCACTGCTCAGCCAGGAATTCGCCGCCTGGTACAACGACCTCTGCTCGCTGCCCAAAGAGCTCGCGGGCGACGAGTTCCACAATCTCGGAATCAGCCTCATCGCACACGAGGGGCTGACTCTTGAGGAGACGGTCGCCGAAGTGAGGCGCCGGGTCGAGGAATGCATCGCCGAATTCCTCGTCGCGGAACAGGACACCTTACGGCTCGCCGACCGGCTCGACGACGGCACGGTGCGCGGAATGGAATTGAGTGCCGCGGTACGGACCTGCCTCGGCAATATGCGGAACTGGTTCAGCACCGTCTACTGGTTCCACCACGAGTCCGGCCGTTACATGGTCGACAGCTGGGACGACCGGTCCACACCCCCGTACGTCAACAACGAAGCGGCAGGTGAGAAATGACCGTCGAGTCTGTGCAGCCCGCGGCATCCGAGGTGCCGGAGCTGCTTGAACCGCCCGTCGCGGGCGGCCGGGTCCCGCTTCTCGGCCACGGCTGGAAACTGGTCCGCGACCCGCTGGCCTTCATGGCCCAACTCCGCGACCACGGCGACGTCGTAAGGCTCCGCCTCGGCCCCAAGACGGTCTACGCCGTCACCGCGCCCGCCCTCACCGGCGCCCTGGCGCTGAACCCCGAGTTCATCATCGCGGGCCCGCTGTGGGAGTCCCTGGAGGGACTGCTCGGGAAGGAAGGGGTGGCCACCGCCAACGGGGCCCTGCACCGGCGCCAACGGCGCATCATCCAGCCCGCGTTCCGGCTCGACGCGATCCCCGGCTACGGGCCGATCATGGAGGAGGAGGTGCACGCGCTCACCGAGCGGTGGAAGTCCGGCGAGATGATCGACTGCACCTCCGAGTCCTTCCGGGTCGCCGTGCGGATCGCGGCCCGCTGTCTGCTGCGCGGCGACTTCATGGACGAGCGCGCCGAGCGGCTGTGCGTCGCGCTCGCCACCGTCTTCCGGGGCATGTACCGGCGGATGGTGATACCGGCCGGACCGCTCTACCGGCTGCCCCTCCCGGCCAACCGCCAATTCAACCGGGCATTGGCCGATTTGCATCTCCTGGTCGACGAGATCGTCGCCGAGCGGCGCGAATCTGGTCAAAAGCCGGACGATTTGCTGACGGCATTGCTGGAGGCGACGGACGACAATGGCGACCCGATCGGGGAACAGGAGATCCACGACCAGGTCGTCGCGATCCTCACCCCCGGAAGCGAGACAATCGCGTCCACGATCATGTCGCTGCTCCAGATCCTCACCGAACACCCGGAACACGCCGACAAGGTACGCGAAGAGGTTGAATCCGTAACGGGCGGCCGCCCGGTGGCATTCGACGACGTCCGCAAGCTCACGTACACGAACAATGTCGTCGTCGAGACGCTGCGGCTGCTTCCCGCCGTATGGATATTGACGCGGCGGGCGGTCGCCGACACCGAACTGGGCGGCTATCGGATTCCGGCCGGGGCCGACATCATCTACAGCCCCTACGCCATCCAGCGCGACCCGCGTTCGTATGACCGAAACGAGGACTTCGACCCCGACCGCTGGCTTCCGGAACGGTCCAAGGACGTACCGAAGTTCGCCATGAGCCCGTTCAGCAACGGCAACCGGAAGTGTCCCAGCGACCACTTCTCGATGGCTCTGCTGAGCCTGCTCACGGCGGCGGTGGCGACGAGGTACCGCTTCGAGCAGGTGTCCGGCTCGAACGACGCCACCCGCATCGGCATCACCCTCCACCCGCGCCGGCTGCTGCTCAGGCCCCTGCCGAGGTGAGGTGACGGGCGTGCGTTCAGGCGGCTTCCGGGCCCCTGAACGTACGCCGGTAGGCGTTCGGGGTGGTGCCCAGCGCCCGGACGAACTGGTGGCGCAGGGCGGGCGCGGTGCCGAAGCCGGCGCGCCAGGCGATCGCGTCCATCGTCTCGTCCGTCCCCTCCAGCAACTGCTGGGCCAGCAGCACCCGTTGACGCAGGATCCAGCGGTACGGCGTGGTCCCGGTCTCCTGCTGGAAGCGGCGGGCGAAGGTGCGCGGTGACATGAGGGCGCGGGCGGCGAGCTGTTCGACGGTGACCTCCTGGTCGAGGTGCTCCGCCATCCACACCAGCACCTCGCCCACCGTGTCGCACTGCGAGCGCGGCAGCGGCCGCTCGATGTACTGGGCCTGGCCGCCGTCGCGGTGCGGGGGGACGACCATCCGCCGCGCGATGGCGTTGGCGACCTCCGGCCCCTGCTCCTTGCGCACGATGTGCAGACAGGCGTCGATGCCGGCCGCGGTACCGGCGGAGGTGATCACCGGGTCCGCGTCGACGTACAGCACGTCCGGCTCCACGGCGACCTTCGGGTACCGCCGGGCCAGCAGCTCCGCGTGATGCCAGTGCACCGCGCACCGCCGCCCGTCCAGCAGCCCGGCGGCGGCCAGCACGAACACGCCCGAACAGACGCTGAGCACCCGGGCACCCCGGTCCACGGCCCGTCGTAGGGCATCGAGGAGTGCCTCCGGATACTCCCGGGCCGCATAGGTCGCGCCCGCCGGTACGGCGATCAGGTCCGCGCTCTCCAGGCGTTCCAGGCCGTGCTCGACGGCCAGGGAGAAGCCCGCGTGGGTGGAGAGCGTCGGCCCCTCGGCAGAGGCGACCGCGAAGTCGTAGACCGGCAGCCCCTCGTCGCTGCGGTCGAGGCCGAACACCTCGCAGACGACGCCGAGTTCGAAGGGGTGGACTCCGTCGAGCAGGACCACGGCCACGTTTTTCAGCATGGTGCCAGTGTGCGCCCGGAGTGGCAGTAAATCGAGGGTGTACGGCAGTCCTGCCACTCACGGTAAGGAGTCAAAAGGACGAGACTCATGTCCATGAACTCAGCCATGGACAACCTCATCGCCCTCCTCGCCGTCGTCGGCATCTTCGTGGCCGTGACCTTCCCGTCGCTGCTCGGTATCGCGCACGACCGGCGCATCGACCGTCAGATCAGGACCGCCCACCGGATGATCACTTCGACACCACGACGGTGACCGACCATTCCTGAATGCCCTTGCATGAGATCTTGTGCGCGGCGGTGGCACACAGCGGCCGGGACGACGTGAGCTTCACGGTCCCGGCCGAGACCGCCTCGTACGCGTTGCTCGCGTCGCCGGGCCGGATCAGGATCCCGCTGTTGGTGGCCTTCAGGCCGCTGCCCACGGTCTTCACCGGCGCCCAGGGGCGGCTGGTCGTCCCGTCCAGCAGGATGCGGACGGTGTTGCCGGTCGTCACGCAGAACGTGCCGTTCGAGTCGGTGGCGGCGAGTGTCTCCTTCGCCGTACAGGCCGACCGGCTCTTGCTCGGTGTGGGGGATGACGACGGCGACACACTGCCGCTGCCGGTGTCGGACTTCGTGCCGCCGCAGCCCGTGAGGGCGAGCGCCAGGGTGGCGACGGCGAGGGACGGACCGAGAATAGATCGGCGCATGGGGGCCTCCTTTGCCCCTTTGACGTGTCACGGACGCATCCGGATCCCTCGTGAGCAGTGCAATATCCGTGGACATGACAGAACCCCGGCCGCTGCGAGACGGCCGGGGTTCAGCTCATGAAGGGGTCAGCCGGTCGTCACGGCGGTGTCGTCGAGGACGAAGCTGGTCTGGAGGGAGGAGTCCTCGACGCCGCTGAACTTCAGCGTGACGGTGGAGCCGGCGAAGGAGGACAGGCTGAAGGACTTCGCGACGTACCCACTGGCCGCGTTGAGGTTGGAGTAGGTGGCCAGGGTGGTGGATCCGGCGGTGACCGTCAGCTTGTCGTACGCCGTGCTGGTGCTGGTCTCCGCGGTGTCGACGTGCAGGTAGAAGGTGAAGGTCGTGCCCGTGCAGCCGGACGGGACGGTCACCGACTGGGACAGGGTGTCGGTGTGGGTGGAGCCGTAGCCGTCGAGCCAGGCCTTGTACGAACCGGTGCGGGCCGCCTCGCCGGTGTCGTTGGTGATGACCCCGCTGCTCGCGGTCCAGGTGGTGTTCCCGGACTCGAAGCCCGCGTTGCCCAGGAGCTGGGTCGAGGTGCAGCTGCCGCCGCCGGAGGTGCTGACCGTCCAGGTGAAGGAGGCCGAGCCGGAGGCGCCGGTGCTGTCCTTCGCGGTCACCGTGACGGCGTAGGTGCCGGCGGTGGACGCGGTGCCCGAGATCAGGCCGGCCGAGCTGATCGACAGCCCGGTCGGCAGTCCGGTCGCGCTGTACGTGAGGGCCGCGCCCGCGCTGTCCGAGCCGGAGATCTGGAGGCTGGCCGCGCTGCCGGTCGCGGTGGACTGGCTGCCCGGGTTGGTGACGGTCACCGTGTTGCCCGTGGTGGTGCCGGAGGTGAAGGCGGCGGTGCCGTCCGGGGTGCCCCAGCCGGTCGGGCCGTCGTAGCCGGTGCCCGCGGTGCAGAAGTAACTCGTCGTGCAGGAGCCGTTGTTGCCGCTCGTGACGTCGTACAGGTTGCTGGTGTGGGAGTAGGGGTACTTCGCCGGGTAGTCGCTGGAGCCCGGGGTGCCGGCCAGCGCGTAGACGCCCGCGATGATCGGGGACGAGGCGCTGGTGCCGCCGTAGACCGCCCAGCCGGAGCCGCCGTAGGTGTCGTAGACGGCCACGCCGGTGGCGGGGTCGGCGACGGCGGAGACGTCGGCCTCCATGCGCTTGGTGCAGCCCGTGTCGGTCTGCCAGGTCGGCTTCGCGTCGTAGGCGGAGCAGCCGGAGCCACCGCCCTCGGTGCTGCTGGTCTTCCACACGGACTCGGTCCAGCCGCGCGTGCTGGACGACGTCGACAGCGCGGTGCCGCCGACTGCCGTCACGTACTGGGATGTCGCCGGGTACTCGGCGCCGTAGGCCTCGTCACCGGAGGAGACGGTGATCGCGACGCCCGGGTGCTTGAAGTACGAGGTGTCCTCGGAGGTCTGCGAGGAGGCCTCGTCGCCGCCCCAGCTGTTGGAGACGAACTTCGCGCCCAGGGCGACGGCCTCGTTCTCCGCGGTGCCGAGGTTGGCGTCGGTGGCCGAAGTGGCCTCCACCAGGATGATGTTGCAGTTCGGGCAGACGGCGCTGACCATGTCGATGTCGAGCGCTTCCTCGCCCGCCCAGCCGGTGTCGTTCGTCGGCAGGGAAGTGGTGGAACCGGTCTGGCTGACCTGCTTGAAGCAGCCGCTGGCCTTGGTGCAGGCGGAGAGGCCGAAGTTCGAGCGGTAAGTGGCCAGGTCCGACTCGGCGTTGGGGTCGTTGTACGCGTCGACCACGGCGACCGTCAGGCCGGAGCCGCCGGTCGAGGGAAGCGCGTACGCGCTGTGCAGGTTGGCCGGGCTCAGCCCGGAGACCGCGGCCGCGGCGTCCGCGTGCACGGCGGCGGCCAGCTTCTGCTTGATGTCGGTGCGCCGCTGGGCGAAGCAGGATGCCGAACCGGGGGCCGCGGCGGCACACAGGTGCTCGGTCGGCACCTTCTGCCCGGCCTTGCCGGTCGAGTGGACGGCCTGGGCCGCGGGGGAGGTCAGGGCCTTGGAGTTCTGGGTGGCCTTGGAGACCTGGGCGGACTGGACGGCTGCCTGGGGGGCGGGCTGCGCGTCGGCGGGGGAGGCCGCCACGAGCCCGAAGACGCTGAGGGTGAGGGCGGGTATGGCGGCGGTCAGCAGTCTTCGCAGACTCCGTCTGGGCTTCTCACGCATGGGGTACTGCCTCCATTTGGAGTGGGGGTCCTCGGCGTGGTGGCAGGCCTGTGACGCGCGTAGCGGCGGCAGATGACATCGTCATGGGCATGACACTTTGAGCGTCCTGTGGGGCCACTGGTGAATGGCATGAACAGGACGGGCAGAACGTAGCCGGGGCGACGAGACCGCGAACAGACGCACCCCATGAACTTTGCCGCTCCATAGAAACTCCATGGACGGCCCATGGAAGCTCCATGGGCCGTCCGCGAAGTAAGAGGCAGATAAGGGGACTCGGGCGCCCTCTGGGGAACCCTCCTCCGAGGGGCCTAGAAGTCCTCGTCCAGGTCGACCGTGCCCTCCACCGCGACCTGGTACGCCGACGGGCGGCGCTCGAAGAAGTTGGTCAGCTCCTGGACGCCCTGCAACTCCATGAAGGAGAAGGGGTTCTCGGAGCCGTAGACCGGCGCGAAGCCCAGCCGCTGGAGGCGCTGGTCCGCGACACACTCCAGGTACTGGCGCATCGAGTCGGTGTTCATGCCCGGCAGACCCTCACCGCACAGGTCGCGCCCGAACTGAAGCTCCGCCTCGACGGCTTCGCGCAGCATGTCGGTCACCTCCTGCTGGAGTTGGTCGTCGAACAGCTCCGGCTCCTCCTTGCGGACGGTGTCGACCACCTCGAAGGCGAAGCTCATGTGCATGGTCTCGTCGCGGAACACCCAGTTGGTGCCGGTGGCGAGGCCGTGCAGGAGACCCCGGCTGCGGAACCAGTAGACGTACGCGAACGCGCCGTAGAAGAACAGGCCCTCGATGCACGCGGCGAAGCAGATCAGGTTGAGGAGGAAGCGGCGGCGGTCGGCCTGGGTCTGGAGGCTGTCCAGCTTCTCGACCTCGTTGATCCACTTGAAGCAGAACTCGGCCTTCTCGCGGATGGAGGGGATGTTCTCCACCGCGTCGAAGGCGGCCGCCCTGTCCGCGGGGTCGGGCAGGTAGGTGTCGAGGAGCGTCAAGTAGAACTGGACGTGCACCGCCTCCTCGAAGAGCTGACGGCTCAAGTACAGCCGCGCCTCAGGGGAGTTGATGTGCTTGTACAGCGTCAGCACGAGGTTGTTCGCCACGATCGAGTCGCCCGTCGCGAAGAACGCGACCAGCCGGCCGATCATGTGCTGCTCACCCGGCGTCAGCTTCGCGAGGTCGGCGACGTCCGAGTGGAGGTCGACCTCCTCGACGGTCCAGGTGTTCTTGATCGCGTCCCGGTAGCGCTCGTAGAAGTCCGGGTAGCGCATGGGGCGGAGGGTCAGCTCGAAGCCCGGGTCGAGGAGGTTCTTTTCGGTGGAGCTCATTACTGGCAGGCCTCGCAGGACTCGGGGTTCTCAAGGGAGCAGGCGACCGCGTCTTCGTCGGGCGTCAACTGCTGTACGGGGATGGGGGTTTGGGTCTGAGCCTGGGCCGCGCGGGCGATGCGGGTCGCCGGGCGCGAGCGCAGGTAGTACGTCGTCTTCAGGCCCTGCTTCCAGGCGTACGCGTACATCGAGGAGAGCTTGCCGATCGTCGGCGTCTCCAGGAACAGGTTCAGGGACTGGGACTGGTCCAGGTACGGCGTGCGGGCGGCGGCCATGTCGATCAGGCCGCGCTGCGGGATCTCCCACGCGGTGCGGTACAGGGCGCGCACGTCGGCCGGGATCCAACTGAAGCCCTGCACCGAGCCGTTGGCCTCGCGCAGCGCCTCACGGGTGCGGGCGTCCCACACGCCGAGCCGCTTCAACTCGTCGACCAGGTAGGAGTTGACCTGGAGGAACTCGCCGGAGAGCGTCTCGCGCTTGAACAGATTGGAGACCTGCGGCTCGATGCACTCGTAGACGCCCGCGATCGAGGCGATGGTGGCGGTGGGGGCGATCGCCAGCAACAGGCTGTTGCGCATGCCGGTTCGGGCGATACGTTCCCGCAGTGCGGCCCAGCGCTCCGGCCAGGTCAGTTCCACGTCGTAGTGGTCGGGGTGCAGGACACCCCGGGCCGTGCGGGTCTTCTCCCAGGCGGGCAGCGGGCCGTTGCGCTCGGCGAGTTCGGCGGAGGCCTCGTACGCGGCGAGCATGATGCGCTCGGCGATACGCGTCGAAAGCGCCTGCGCCTGCGGGGAGTCGAAGGGGACGCGCAGCTTGAAGAAGACGTCCTGGAGGCCCATCGCGCCCAGGCCGACCGGGCGCCAGCGGGCGTTGGAACGGCCCGCCTGCTCGGTCGGGTAGAAGTTGATGTCCACGACCCGGTCGAGGAAGGTGACCGCGGTACGGACCGTCTCGTCCAGCCGCTCCCAGTCGATGTCACCGTCGACCACGAACGCGCCCAGGTTCACCGAACCGAGGTTGCAGACCGCCGTCTCGCCGTCGTCCGTGACCTCCAGGATCTCCGTGCAGAGGTTCGAGGAGTGGACCGTGTGGCCCGGCTCGGCGGTCTGGTTGGCGGTGCGGTTGGCCGCGTCCTTGAAGGTCATCCAGCCGTTGCCGGTCTGCGCGAGGGTGCGCATCATGCGGCCGTAGAGGTCGCGGGCCGGGATGGTCTTCTTGGCCAGACCCTGCGCCTCGGCCTTGCGGTACGCGGCGTCGAACTCGTCGCCCCACAGGTCGACCAGCTCGGGCACGTCGGCGGGGGAGAAGAGCGACCAGTCGCCGTTCTCGTTCACCCGGCGCATGAACTCGTCCGGGATCCAGTGCGCCAGGTTCAGGTTGTGCGTACGACGGGCGTCCTCACCCGTGTTGTCCCGCAGCTCCAGGAACTCCTCGATATCGGAGTGCCAGGTCTCCAGGTACACCGCGGCCGCGCCCTTGCGCCGGCCGCCCTGGTTCACCGCGGCGACCGAGGCGTCCAGCGTCTTCAGGAACGGGACGATGCCGTTGGAGTGCCCGTTCGTCCCCCGGATCAGCGAACCGCGGCTGCGGATACGGGAGTACGACAGCCCGATGCCACCGGCGTGCTTCGAGAGGCGGGCGACCTGGTGGTACCGGTCGTAGATGGAGTCCAGCTCGTCCAGCGGGGAGTCGAGCAGGTAGCAGGACGACATCTGAGGGTGCCGGGTGCCGGAGTTGAAGAGCGTGGGGGAGGACGGGAGGTAGTCGAGGCGGCTCATCAGGCGGTAGAGCGCGGCTACTTCGTCCAGGGCGCGGGTGCTGTCGTCCTCGGCGAGACCGGCGGCCACGCGCAGCATGAAGTGCTGGGGGGTCTCGATCACCTTGCGGGTGATCGGGTGCCGCAGGAGGTAACGGCTGTACAGCGTACGGAGCCCGAAGTAGCCGAAGCGGTCGTCGGCCTCCGTGTCGATCAGCGCGTCGAGACGGGCCGCGTGCAGCGTCGCGAACTCGGCGGTGCGGTCCGCGATGAGGCCCTCGCGGTGGCCGACGGCGACGGATTCGGTGAACGTCGTGACGCCCTGGGAGGCGGCCTCGGCGGCGATGCTGACCGTCAGCAGCCGGGCGGCCAGCCGGGAGTAGACGGGGTCCTCGGAGATGAGGCCGGCGGCCGCCTCCGTGGCCAGTTCGCGCAGTTCCGCCACGTCCGCGTGCGCGGACCGGCCGCGCAACGTGGCGGCGGCGACCCGGCCGGGGTCGGCGTCGGGAAGGTCGGCGGTCAGCTCGGTCAGGGTCCGCAGGATCGCGGTACCGGGGCCGTCGGCTCCGGGAACGGTCGCTCCGGGAACGGCCGTACCAGGAACGTCGGTTCCGGTTCCGGTCGCGTTCGCTACGGTCGCCTCGTTCACCTGGGTCGCTGATGCCGGCTCTGCTGGCGCGATGGTCACGGTGGGGCTCTCCCTCGCTCGGCACGGGGCCTCGCTGAGGGCAGGCGGCAGCACACGAGCGCACGGGGCGTCGCGTCCACCGGCCCACTCCACGAGGCCCGGACGTCATGCGCCCTGGCCGGGTGGCCGGACGCGCGCCGTCGGCAGGTCCTCGGACTGACCAGGCGTGCATATGCACGCAAGTACACCGTTGCGGGACAGTTCCGGATTCGCACCGGATTCCCCTGCGGCGACAGCGAGCATGAGCATACATCTTGTGCTCGCCTGTCACGCCACCACCAGATGTTGTGTCGCGGTGGTTTCAGAGTGTCAGCTTGTAGGTGAGCAGAGTGAGATCGTCCAGGTGTGGCACGGGGTTCCAGTCGCGGTCGGGGGTGCGGACGAAACCGAGGCGTTCGTAGATGCGGTGGGCCGCGTGCATGGAGCTCTGGGTCGACAGGACTACGGCCGTGCAGCCCTCCGTGGCTCGGGCGCGGTCGAGGCAGGCGCGGACGAGGGCCTCGCCGGCGCCGCGGCCTCGGGCGGTGCGGGTGATTGCCAGTGCGCGGATTTCTGCCTCGCCGGGGCGGGCTATGTCGGCGACTGGGCCGGGGCCTTGGACGAAGGTGACTCCGCCGAGGAGGTGGTCGCCGTCCACCGCGACGAGAACCTCGGCGGCTGCGGCTCGGCTTGCTACGTCCTTCAGTACGGGGAGGTACGGGTCGGTCTCGCCGTAGTCGAGTAGGCCGTCGTCGAGGTAGGCGTGGGCTGTGAGGGTGCCGAGGGGTTCGTACTCGTCGGGGTGGGCCTGCCGGATCACGATGTCCATGTGATCGAGTGTGCCGGAGGGGTACGACAACGGGCCGCCGTTTTTCTTGCTGTCGGCGGCCCGCTGCGGGTTGTGTGTGGCTGGTCGCGCAGTTCCCCGCGCCCCTGGGAAATTCAGGCGCCGGCGATTACGGGGAGCTCCTCTTTTACCCCCGGGTCGCCTGCGTCTGCCGTGTAGTCGCCGGGGTTGGTCTCGTCGATGCCCTCGGGGGCCTTGAACGCCTTCAAGGCGAACGTGAGGACCACCGTCACCACGACGTTCAGGACGAATGCCGTCAGGCCGATGTAGCCGATCTCACCGATGCCCGGGATCTCCTTCGCGGAGCCGCCGAAGTGGGACTGGGTCGGGGAGGCCACGCCGTACGCGGCGAGGGTGCCGTAGATCATGCCGGTCGCCCAGCCGGCGAGGAGGGCCCAGCGGTGGGGCCAGCGGGTGAAGAGGCCGCCCACCAGGGACGGGAAGGTCTGGAGGATCCAGATGCCGCCGAGGAGTTGGAAGTTGATGGCGACCGTCTTGTCCATCGTCAGGACGAAGGCCAGGGCGCCTACCTTCACCAGGAGCGAGACGATCTTGGAGACCTTTGTCTCCTGGGCGGGGGTCGCGTCCGGTTTGATGAAGTCCTTGTAGATGTTGCGGGTGAAGAGGTTCGCCGCCGCGATGGACATGATGGCCGCGGGGACCAGGGCGCCGATGCCGATCGCCGCGAAGGCCACGCCCGCGAACCAGTCCGGGAACATGTTCTCGAACAGCTGCGGGATGGCCAGTTGGCCGTTGGTGACCTTGACGCCCGCCGCGATCGCCATGAAGCCGAGCAGCGCGAGCAGGCCCAGCATCAGTGAATACAGCGGCAGGATCGTGGTGTTGCGGCGGATCACGTTGCGGCTCTTGGAGGACAGGGTCGCGGTGATCGAGTGGGGGTACATGAACAGGGCCAGTGCCGAGCCCAACGCCAGTGTGGCGTACGTCCATTGGCCCGCCGGTGCGGGGACGAGTCCGCCCGCTCCCGCCGCCTTGAACTTGGCGCCCGCCGCGCTGAAGATGTCGTCGAAGCCGCCGAGCTTGATCGGGATGTAGATGATCGCCACCGCGATCACGATGTAGATCAGGCCGTCCTTCACGAACGCGATCAGCGCGGGCGCCCGTAGACCCGATGAATAGGTGTACGCGGCCAGCACCGCGAACGCGATCAGCAGCGGCAGGTCCTTCACGAACCAGTTGGAACTCGCGCTGCCGCCCACCCCCATGACGTCCAACACGGCCTGGATGCCGACCAGTTGGAGCGCGATGTACGGCATCGTCGCGAGGATGCCGGTGACCGCCACCGCCAGCGAAAGACCCTTCGAGCCGAAGCGGCCGCGTACGAAGTCCGAGGTCGTCACGTAGCCGTGCTTGTGCGACACCGACCAGAGGCGGGGGAGGAACGTGAAGATGAGGGGGTACACGAGGATCGTGTAGGGCACCGCGAAGAAGCCGGCCGCGCCCGCCGCGTAGACCGCCGCCGGGACCGCCACGAACGTATACGCCGTGTAGAGGTCGCCGCCGAGCAGGAACCAGGTGACCCAGGTGCCGAACGACCGTCCGCCCAGGCCCCATTCGTCGAGGCTCTGCTCGTTGTCGGCCCGGCGCCAGCGTGCCGCCAGGAAGCCCAGGACCGTGACGGCCAGGAAGAAGAAGATGAAGACGCCGAGAGCGACGCCGTTCACGCCGTCGTTCACCGGTTGCCTCCGTGGCGGGTCCGCTGGTCACGCTGCCAGAGCTTGTAGGCGGTCATGGTCAGCGCCGCCGAGATCAGCACCCAGAGCATCTGGTACCAGTAGAAGAACGGGATGCCGATGAACGTGGGGTCGATCTTGGAGTAGGAGCCGACCCAGAGCAGCGCCACGAAGGGCGCGAACAGGCAGACGGCGATGACGACACGCGCCGGTGTCACCACCGGTGCCGCCGCTTCGGGCGGAACTTCAGGCACATCTGACATTTCGCGGGTCCGTTCCCTCACTGATCACCTGTGTAACGCGCAGGCAATGTAGGTCACGGAATCACCGCAGCGAAAGACCCCGTCCGCATATCGGCATGTCGATTCGGTGAAGGCCCGACATCGGTGTCAACAGCAGGGCTCAGCAGCAGCGGAAGCCCTGCCTCGGGTCGGCCTCCTGGCGCTCCGTCCGCATCCGTTCGAAGTCGCGGAGGCTGGGGACCTCCGCCTCGGGGTGGTCCCGGCGTACGTGCGCGACATACCGGTCGTACGCCGACTCGTCCATCAACTCTCGGACATACCACCGCACTCCGCTAGTCGCCCGACTGAACGCCGACCACATCGCGCGCCGCCTCCTCTTCCTTCTCCTCCCGGGTCGGGATCAGCCCGGCCGGTGCCACGATCTTCGACTCGACGTACGGCGTCTCGCTCAGCGTGGAGAGCGCGGGGCGGCGGACGTGTCGAACGCAGACGCGAAGGGCGTCCGCGATCACGACCACGACGAGCACCGCGAGAATGGCCGAAAGCACCCCGTCCACCGTGGAGTTGGTGACGACGGTGCGCATGTCGTCCATGGACTTGGCGGGCGGCAGCACCTTGCCCGCGTCGATCGCGTCCTGGAACACCGAGCGTTGCTTGAAGAAGCCGACCTTGGGGTCGCTGGAGAACACCTTCTGCCAGCTCGCGGTCAGGGTGACCGTGGCGTCCCAGGCGAGTGGAACCCCGGTGATCCAGGCCCACTTGAGGCGCCCGGACTTCACCAGGAGGGTGGTGCAGACGGCCAGGGCGACGGCCGCGAGGAGCTGGTTGGAGATGCCGAAGATCGGGAAGAGCTGGTTGATCCCGCCGAGGGGTTCGTGGACGCCGACCCAGAGGAAGTAGCCCCACAGCGCGCACACGATCGCGCTGGTCAGCGCCAGGCCCGGCTTCCAACTCACGTTCTTGAAGGGCCGGTAGACGTTCCCCAGCATGTCCTGGAGCATGAACCGGCCCACGCGCGTGCCCGCGTCCAGCGCGGTCAGGATGAACAGCGCCTCGAACATGATCGCGAAGTGGTACCAGAAGGCACGCAGGCTCCCGCCGGTCACCTTGGAGAAGATCTCCGAGACGCCGACCGCGAGGGTGGGCGCCCCGCCGGTACGGGACAGCAGACTGGTCTCGTCGACGTTCTTCGCGGCCTGAGCGAGGTCGGCGGGGGAGATGTGATAGCCCCAACTGCTCACCACCTGCGAGGCGTTCTGCACCGTCGTGCCGATCGCGCCGGACGGGGCGTTCATCGCGAAGTACAGACCCGGGTCGATGATGCTCGCGGCGACCAGGGCCATGACGGCGACGGACGACTCCATCAGCATGGCGCCGTAGCCGATCATGCGGATCTGGGTTTCCTTCTGGATCATCTTCGGGGTCGTGCCGCTGGAGATGAGCGAGTGGAAGCCGGACAGGGCCCCGCAGGCGATCGTGATGAAGACGAAGGGGAAGAGCGAGCCGGCGAAGACCGGGCCGTTGCCGTGTTTCGCGAAGTCGGTGACGGCGGGCATCTTCAGGGCGGGCAGGGCGACCACGACGCCGATCGCCAGCAGGACGATCGTGCCGATCTTCATGAAGGTGGAGAGGTAGTCGCGCGGGGCGAGCAGGGTCCAGACGGGGAGGATCGAGGCGATGAAGCCGTACGCCACCAGCCAGATCACCAGCGTCGAGGGCGCGAGCGTGAAGGTGCCGGCCCAGGACGACTCGGCGACCCAGCGGCCCGCGACCAGGGCGAGCAGCAGCAGGGCCACGCCGATCAGGGAGACCTCGGAGACCCGGCCGGGGCGAAGTACCCGTAGATAGAAGCCC
Organism: Streptomyces colwelliae; assembly: GCF_048158785.1. Classification (NCBI taxonomy): domain Bacteria; kingdom Bacillati; phylum Actinomycetota; class Actinomycetes; order Kitasatosporales; family Streptomycetaceae; genus Streptomyces; species Streptomyces colwelliae. Next base: position 18,401 of record NZ_JBLTJC010000011.1, read on the forward strand.
ATCAGCAGGGCGATCGGGATGGTCATGCCGATGGAGAAGGTGCCCCAGGGCGAGGAGGCCAGCGCGTTCACGATGACGAGGGCCAGCACGCCGAGCAGGATGATCATGATGGCGAAGGTGGCGATCAGCGCCGCGGCGCCGCCGAAGGGGCCGATCTCCTCGCGGGCCATCTGCCCAAGTGACCTGCCGTCGCGCCGGGTCGAGAAGAACAGCACCACCATGTCCTGGACCGCGCCCGCGAAGATGACACCGACGATGATCCACACCGTGCCGGGCAGGTAGCCCATCTGCGCGGCGAGTACGGGTCCGACGAGCGGTCCGGCGCCGGCGATCGCGGCGAAGTGGTGGCCCAGCAGGACGCGGCGGTCGGTGGGGTGGTAGTCGATGCCGTTGTCGAGGCGTTCGGCCGGGGTGGCCCGGGTGCCGTCGACCTTCAGGACCTTGTACGCGATGAACTTCGCGTAGAAGCGGTAGGCGATGGCGTACGAGCCGAGCGCGGCGGCGACCATCCAGGCGGCCGACACGTTCTCGCCCCGCGCCAGCGCGAGTACGGACCAGCCCGCCGCGCCGACGAGCGCGACGAGGGTCCAGACGACGATGGTTCGGACGTTCGCGGTACGCACCGGGTGGTCCTCCCGTCCATGCGGCGACGGGAGGAACGTAGAGCAGCTTCGGTGACAGCGCTACACCGCGTGCACTACCTCAAGTGGCGCGAACCGTATGCCCTTTGGGCAATGGGCTTGGCCGGTGGGGCGTTTGAGGCTCAGTCGGTGGGGCGCTTGAGGCGGGCCACGAACTTGTACCGGTCCCCCCGGTACACCGACCGCACCCACTCCACCGGATTGCCCTCCTTGTCGAGGGAGTGGCGGGAGAGCATCAGCATCGGGAGGCCGACGTCGGTGCTGAGCAGGCCGGCCTCGCGCGGGGTGGCCAGCGAGGTCTCGATGGTCTCCTCGGCCTCGGCGAGGTGGACGTCGTAGACCTCGGCCAACGCCGTGTACAGGGACGTGTACTTGACGAGAGACCTGCGCAGCGCGGGGAAGCGCTTCGCGCTGAGGTGGGTCGTCTCGATGGCCATCGGCTCGGCGTTCGCCATGCGCAGGCGCTCGATGCGCAGGACGCGGCCGCCGGCGGTGATGTCGAGCAGGTCGGCGAGGGTGTCGTCGGCGGTGATGTAGCCGATGTCCAGGAGCTGCGAGGTCGGTTCGAGGCCCTGGGCCCGCATGTCCTCGGTGTACGAGGTGAGTTGGAGCGCCTGCGAGACCTTCGGCTTGGCGACGAACGTGCCCTTGCCCTGGATGCGCTCCAGGCGGCCCTCGACGACGAGTTCCTGAAGGGCCTGGCGCACGGTGGTGCGCGAGGTGTCGAACTCCGCCGCGAGGGTGCGCTCGGGCGGGACGGGGGTGCCCGGCGGCAGCGTCTCCGTCATGTCGAGCAGGTGCTTCTTCAAGCGGTAGTACTTGGGCACACGCGCGGTGCGGACGGTAGGCCCACCCTCGTTCTCCGCACTGCTGACGTCGGTGCTCATGCTCCGCCTTCCCGGCTCCGGACAAGGGTCACTTGGTGATCCCCTCTGTATACCGTCGCCGTCTCTTTTGGTCTAGTCCACAGCGCCAAGTGGTCTAGCGGACGACAGTACTCCGGCACCGTTGTTTTCGCTGCCTTCTTACTTAAAGGTTCCTGCATATGTAGGTCGCATAACGGCTGGTCAGGGGTGTTTCGGGGGCTCTTGACAGGCCCTGTGGTCTGGTCCAAGCTCCCGGTACTGGTCTACACCATTGGTTCAGGTCCCGGCTCTTGGGCGGGAGGTGTGGCAGGCATCCCTGAGGAGGGTGGCGTGAAGCGCAAGCTGATAGCCGCGATCGGTATCGCGGGCATGATGGTCTCCATCGCGGCGTGCGGGGGCAACGACGACAAGGGCTCTTCGAACAGCGGCGCCGACGCCAAGGAGCTGACCGTCTGGCTCACCGTCGACGCGCAGAACAACTGGCCCCAGCTGGTGAAGGCGGCCGACGCGGCCGTGCAGAAGGCGCACCCGGGCGTCAAGATCAAGCACGAGTACTACGGCTGGCCGGACAAGAACACCAAGCTCGACGCGGTCCTCGCCACCGACAAGGCGCCCGACGTGGTCGAGATGGGCAACACCGAGATGCTGGGCTACATGGTCAAGGGCGCCTTCGCACCCGTGGACCCGGCCAAGTTCACCAACTCCTCCGCCTGGCTCGACGGCCTCAAGGCCTCGGTGACCTACGACGGCAAGACCTACGGCGTCCCGTACTACGCCGGTGGCCGCGTCGCCAACTGGCGCAAGGACATCGCCGCTTCGGTCGGCATCAAGGCCCCGCCGACGACGTACACCGAGCTGACCGCCGACCTGGACAAGATCCAGAAGAAGGAAGGCAGCAAGTTCAGCGCCTGGTACCAGCCCACCCGTGACTGGTACGCGGCCATGTCCTTCGTCTACGACGCCGGCGGCGCCATCGCCACCCAGTCCGGGGACCAGTGGAAGGGCAGCCTCTCCTCGCCCGAGTCCATCAAGGGACTCGACGAGTGGAAGTCGGTCATCGACAAGTACATGCACGGCGACAAGACCAAGGACGAGTCCGACCGTTACATCGTCTACGGCCAGGGCAAGGCGTCCATGATCTTCGCCGCCGCGTGGGAGGGCGCGACCGCCGCCGACCCGAAGAACGACAAGACGGGCGGCAAGCTGAAGACCGGTCTCGTCAACTTCGTGATGCCCGGCCCGTCCGGCAAGAACATGCCCGTGTTCCTGGGCGGTTCGGACCTGGCCATCCCGGTCAAGTCCAAGGCGCAGGCGCTCGCCGCCGAGTGGATCAACGCCTTCACCGGTCCGTCCGGCCAGAAGGGCCTGATGGCCAAGGGCAACCTGCCGAACAACAAGACCGACCTCGCGACGCTGAAGAGCGACCCCGCGACGGCGGTCCCGGCCACCGCGGCCGAGTCCAACTGGTTCGTCCCGATGGCGCCGGGCTGGGGCCAGGTCGAGAAGGCCCAGGTCCTCCAGACCATGCTGCAGAACATCGGCACCGGCAAGAAGTCGGTGGCGGACGCCGCGAAGGAAGCGGACGCCGCGATCGACAAGGTCATCAACACCAAGTGACCCAGGGCCCTGCCGTCGAACTCCCGCCTGCCCGGCGACGCCTGGCACGCACTCCCCCACTGCCCAAAAGGCGCGGGGGGACCCCCAGCTGCGTTGCCGAACCGCCCACGTGGCTCCGCCACGAGGACGCTCCGGCGCCTTGCGATCGCACGCACCAGACGCCGCCGGGCCCGCCCTTCGGGCGGACGACGGGAGTTCGACGGCAGGACCCAGCGCGGGGCCCTGTTGGACACCAAAGTGTCTTGCCGAAGTGTCTTGTCGGACGCCGAGGTGTCCTCGGGGCGGGGCCCCGCGACTCGTAGGAAGCACGGCCGTACGACCTGAGGGATCGCCGAGGAGCGCGTGATGAGTGCCGACACGACCACCCCCGCCAAGGTGCCGCCGCCGCGGCAGGCGCCCCCACCGCGCGTCTCCGACGCACCCCGCAGACGGCGGACGTCGAGAGGCACCGGCGTCCCCTGGCTGCTGCTCGCGCCCTGTCTGCTCATCCTCGGCCTGGTCATGGGCTACCCGCTGGTCCGCCTGGTCACCCTGTCCTTCCAGTCCTTCGGCCAGTCCCAGCTGTGGGGCTTCAAGCCCGCCGAGTGGATCGGCTTCGACAACTTCTCCGGCATCCTCGGCGACGGCGAGTTCTGGGGCGTCGTCGTCCGCACGATCGTCTTCGCGGCCGGCTCGGTCATCTTCACGATGGTCGCCGGCATGGCCCTCGCCCTGCTCCAGCAGAAGGTCTCCGGCTGGGTGAAGACCCTCATCAACGTTGTCCTGGTGGCCAGTTGGGGCATGCCGGTCATCGTCGCGACCACCGTCTTCAAGTGGCTCTTCGACTCGGACTACGGCGTCTTCAACGCGCTGCTCAGCAAGTTGCCCGGCGTCGACATGATCGGCCACAACTGGTTCGCCAGCGGACCGCAGGGCCTCCTCGTGATCATGCTGCTCGTGGTGTGGGGCGCGGTGCCCTTCGTGGTGATCACCCTCAGCGCCGGACTCACCCAGGTCCCCCAGGAGTTGGAGGAGGCGGCCCGCCTCGACGGCGCCGGCGCGTGGGGCGTCTTCCGGTACGTCACCCTGCCCATCCTCAAGCCGATCATCGTGATGCTCACGACCCTCTCGGTGATCTGGGACATGGGCGTCTTCCCGCAGGTCTTCGTGATGCGCGGCGGGCACCCCGAGGCCGACTTCCAACTGCTCAGCACCTATTCGTACGACCGCGCCTTCGTCGTCAACGACTACGGACAGGGTTCCGCGATAGCCCTGGTCACCGTGGTGCTGCTGCTCGGGGTCGTCGCCGTCTACATGCGTCAGATGCTTCAGATCGGAGAGGTCGAATGAGCGCGCTCACGACCGATGCGCCCAAGACGTCGGGTGGTGGCCGCCGGAAGTCGAAGCTGGGCTGGAACCTCGTAGGCCTGCTCGTCTTCGTCGTCGTCGGCTTCCCCCTCTACTGGATGCTCGACACGGCGTTCAAACCGGCCAAGGACGCCATCGACCCGGACCCGAGCCTGCTGCCCACCGGCATCACCCTCGACAACTTCCGCCGGGCGCTGGACATCGCCGACTTCTGGGGCCCGGTCGGACGCAGCCTCATCGTGTCCCTGGCGGTGGTCGTGATCGGCGTCGTCGTCGGCCTGCTGGCCGCGCTCGCCATCTCCCGCTTCGCCTTCCGCGGCCGCAAGATCGTGATCGTCGGCATCCTCGCGGTCCAGATGGTCCCGCTGGTCTCGATGATCATCCCGGTCTTCCTGCTCCTGAACGACCTCGACCAGTACGACAAGCTCTCGGGCCTGGTCATCACGTACCTGACCTTCATCCTCCCGTTCACGGTGTGGACCCTGCGCGGCTTCATCGTCAACATCCCGAAGGAACTGGAGGAGGCGGCCATGGTCGACGGTTGCTCCCGCACCGGCGCCTTCATCCGCGTCGTCTTCCCGCTCCTGGCCCCCGGCATGGTCGCCACCTCGGTCTACGGCTTCATCCAGGCCTGGAACGAGTACCTGTACGCCCTCATGCTGCTCAGCCAGGAGCACCAGACGGCGACCGTCTGGCTCGGCAACTTCACCACCAAGCACGGCACCGAGTACGCCCCGATGATGGCCGGCGCCACGATGATGGCCGTGCCGATCGTCGTCCTGTTCCTCATCGTCCAGCGCAAGATGGCCGCGGGGCTGACCGCCGGCGCTGTGAAGGGATAACGCAACCGATGACGACTCTCGCCAGCGGTACAGACACCCTGACGCGCGACGCCCTCACCGTCCTGCAACCCGGTTTCCCCGGCACCACGGCCCCCGACTGGCTGCTGCGCCGCCTCGGCGAAGGCCTGGCCTCGGTGGGCCTGTTCGGCCGCAACATCGCGTCACCCGATCAACTGTCCTCGCTGACCGCCCAGTTGCGCTCCGAACGGGACGACGTACTGGTCGCGATCGACGAGGAGGGTGGAGACGTCACCCGCCTGGAGGCCCGTACGGGTTCCTCGTTCCCGGGCAACCACGCGCTGGGCGCGGTGGACGACGTGGACCTGACGAGGGCGGTGGCCCACGAGCTGGGCCGCAGACTCGCGGAATGCGGCGTGAACCTGAACTGGGCCCCCTCCGCCGACGTCAACTCCAACCCCTCCAACCCGGTCATCGGCGTCCGCTCCTTCGGCGCCGACCCGGAGCTGGTCGCCCGGCACACGGCGGCCTACGTCACCGGCCTCCAGTCGGCGGGCGTCGCCGCCTGCACGAAACACTTCCCGGGCCACGGCGACACGGCGGTCGACTCCCACCACGCGCTGCCGCGCATCGACGCGGAGTCGACGGTCCTGGAGCAGCGCGAACTGCTCCCGTTCCGCGCGGCCATCGCCGCCGGCACCCGCGCGGTGATGAGCGCCCACATCCTGGTCCCCACCCTGGACCCGGACCGCCCGGCCACCCTCTCCCTCAGCATCCTGACCGACCTCCTCCGCGGCCGGCTCGGCTACGACGGCCTCATCGTCACCGACGGCATGGAGATGCAGGCCATCGCCGCCACCTACGGCATCGAACGTGGCAGCGTCCTCGCGATCGCCGCCGGCGCCGACGCGATCTGCGTCGGCGGAGGCCTCGCGGACGACGAGACGGTACGACGCCTGCGGGACGCGCTGGTGGGGGCGGTGCGCTCGGGGGAACTGCCGGAGGAGCGGCTGGCCGAAGCGGCGGAACGGGTGCGGGGACTGGCGCGGTGGACGGCTTCGGGTGCCGCCGCCGCTCCGGAATCGGCGTCCGCGTCAGCGGGAGGCGTGACGCGCGTCGACATCGGTCTCGTCGCCGCCCGCCGCGCCCTCACGGTCACCGGCGCCGACGACTTCACCCCGCTCACCGAAGCGCCCTACGTCGCGCTCCTCACCCCGGTCGCCAACATCGCCGTCGGCGACGAGACGCCCTGGGGCGTGGCCGCGGAACTGGCCCGGCTCCTGCCCGGCACGGAGACGGCCGGCTTCGCGGGGGAGGACGCGGGAGGTGACGTCCTGAACGCGGCCGGCGCGCGACGCGTCGTCGTCGTGGTCCGGGACGAACACCGGCACCCCTGGATGGCGGCCACCCTCGACACCCTGCTGGCCGCCCGCCCCGACACCGTCGTGGTCGAGATGGGCGTCCCGCAGGCACCGCCCCGAGGCGCCCTGCACATCGCGACGCACGGCGCGGCCCGCGTCTGCGGCCACGCGGCGGCGGAGGTCATCGCGGGCGCGTGACCACGAGCCGGGGGAGCGACCCCGACCCGGGGGAACACCTCCGAATACACCGGTGCCGGACCCTCCACGAGGGGGCCCGGCACCGGCACGTACACATATGAGACCGGGTCAGATCCCTTGCCGGTCAGGCGTGTTGGAGAACCCGAGCCTCGGACACTCTGCGAGCCAGGCGTGTTGAGGACCCCGCCCCTCAGATGCCCTGCCAGTCCGGCTTGTTGACGAACGTGTGCCGGAAATAGTCCGCGAGCTTCAGCTTGGACGCGGCGCCCTCGTCGACCACGACCGTCGCATGCCGGTGCAACTGGAGCGCCGACGCCGGGCACACCGCGGCGACCGGTCCCTCCACGGTCGCGGCGACCGCGTCCGCCTTGCCCTCACCGGTCGCGAGGAGCACCAGGTGCCGGGCCTCCAGGATCGTGCCGATGCCCTGGGTGATGACGTGGTGCGGGACCTGCTCGATGTCGCCGTCGAAGAACCGCGCGTTGTCCACCCGCGTCTGCTCGGTCAGCGTCTTGATCCGGGTCCGCGAGGCCAGCGACGAGCACGGTTCGTTGAACCCGATGTGCCCGTCGGTCCCGATCCCCAGTATCTGAAGATCGACCCCGCCGGCCTCACTCAGCGCCCGGTCGTACGCCTCGCACGCCCCCTGCACGTCCTCGGCGGTCCCGTCCGGCCCGAGGAACGCGTCGATCCCGACCCCGAGCGGCTCCAGCACCTCACGCCGCAGGACCGAGCGGTACGACTCCGGGTGCTCGGCGGGCAGCCCCACGTACTCGTCGAGCTGGGCGATCCGCGCCCGCGAGGTGTCCACGGCCCCGGCGCGGACCTTGGCGGCGAGGGCCTCGTAGATGGGCAGCGGCGTCGACCCGGTGGCCACGCCGAGAAGGGCGTCCGGCTTGCGCCGGAGCAGCTGTGCCATGGCCTCGGCGATCAGCTCGCCGCCCGACTTGGCGTCCGGAACGATGACAACTTCCACGCTGGCCTGCCGTTCTGCAGAGGGGCTTCGAGGAGCCCGGAGGTGCTGTGTGGTTTAGACCAATCCGCGCACCAATCTAACAGAGGAGGGTCCTGCCTCCCAGAGTTCGCCGCCTGTCCGGGAACCGGTAACCGCCCAACAGAGGCGCACCTCCCTCAGAGGGGGTGAAATGGACACCGCACCACTGCCGCGACCGACCTCCGGAGGACCCCGCATGACCGCCACGACACCGGCCCCCGACAGCGAACTCCCCGGCCGGATCATGGCCCGCGAGATGGCCGAGCAGCCGGCGGTCCTGCGCCGCATCCTGGACGAGGGCGCCCCGCGCATCCGCCAGGTCGCCCAGGAGGTGGCCGTACGCAAGCCGCGCTTCGTGCTGCTCACCGCCCGCGGCACCTCCGACAACGCGGCCCTGTACGCCAAGTACCTCCTGGAGATCCGCCTCGGCCTGCCCTGCGGACTCACCTCGATGTCGACGACCACGGCCTACGGCGCCCGCCCCGACCTGACCGACGTCCTCGTTGTCACCGTCAGCCAGTCCGGCGGCTCCCCGGACCTGGTGGCCTCGACCCGGGCCGCTCGCGAGGCCGGCGCGATCACGGTCGCCGTGACCAACAACCCGGACTCACCGCTGGCCGCCGTCTCCGAGTACCACATCGACGTCATGGCGGGCCCGGAGAAGGCCCTCCCTGCGACCAAGACGTACACGGCCTCCCTGCTCGCGCTCTACCTCTTCGTCGAGGGCCTGCGCGGCGGCGACGGCGCGGCGGCCAAGGCGCTGCCCGACCTAGCCGAACAACTCCTCGCCCGCCAGGACGAGGTCCGCACCCTCGCCTCCCGCTACCGCTTCGCCGAACGCATGGTGATCACCTCGCGCGGCTACGGCTACCCCACCGCCAAGGAAGCCGCCCTCAAGCTGATGGAGACCAGCTACATCCCCGCTCTCGCCTACTCCGGCGCCGACCTCCTGCACGGCCCCCTCGCCATGGTCGACAACGTCTCCCCGGTCATCGCGGTCGTGACCGACGGCAAGGGCGGCACCGCCCTCCAGCCCGTCCTCGACCGGCTGCGCGGCCGGGGCGCCGACCTGGTCGTCATCGGCCCGGCAGGCCAGGTCGACCAGGCCTCCGCCGGCTTCGTCCTGCCCGTCGAGGGCGTCCCCGAGGAACTCCAGCCGGTCCTGGAGATCCTCCCGCTCCAGCTCCTCGCCTACGAGGTCACCATCGCCCGCGGCCAGGACCCGGACGCGCCCCGCGCCCTCGCCAAGGTGACGGAGACCCGCTGAGCCCGCGTTCCGTTCCGGCCGCGGAAATTCGCATGACCAATCAGCCCCGCACAGGACCGGACACCGTTAGGCTTTCCAACATCCTTCAAAGCATGGACACCGAATGTGGTCTAGTCCACAATGTGTTAAAGGCGTAAGCCTCCGTCTTCCCCGCACAGGAGGACGGACCGAGGAACCGAGGCTCTCTGCCCTGACTGCCCCGGCTCCTCATCCATCGGCCGATCGGGACCGCACACCCCGTGGCCGTTGCTGCTCCGGGCTGCGGTGCCGAGAGGGCTGAGGGTCCCTCTCAGGCGCCGCGGCCCGCGGGTGTTTTTAGGACAGGTGCAGACCGGCGGGTACGCTCGCAGACGTGCCCTCCATGAACGAACTCGTACGCCAGCACACCGCACTCGACGACTCCGACCTCGAGTGGCTCCACCTGCTGGTCTCGGAGTGGCAGCTGCTCTCCGACCTCTCCTTCGCCGACCTGGTCCTGTGGGTCCCCACGCGCGACGGCACCCGCTATGTCTCCGTCGCCCAGATGCGGCCGAACACGGGTCCCACCTCGTACCAGGACGACATGGTCGGCCACCTCGTCCCACGCGGCCGCCGCCCCATGCTGGACGCCGCCCTGGACGAGGGCCGCATCGTCCGCGAGGGCGACCCGGAGTGGCGCGAAGAGGTCCCCGTCCGGGTCGAGTCGATTCCGGTACGACGGGACGGGCGCGTCCTGGGTGTCATCGCGCGCAACACCAACCTCCTCACCGTGCGCACCCCGAGCCGCCTCGAACTGACCTACCTCCAGAGCGCGTCGGACCTCGCGCAGATGATCGCGGCCGGTTCCTTCCCGTTCCCGAACCAGCAGGTCGACATGGACGCCTCGCCGCGCGTCGGCGACGGCCTGATCCGCCTCGACGGCGACGGCATCGTGCAGTACGCCTCGCCCAACGCGCTGTCCGCGTACCACCGCATGGGCCTCGCCACCGACCTCGTCGGCCAGCCCCTGGGCACGACCACCGCCGAACTCGCCCCGACCCGGGGCCCGGTGGACGAGGCGCTCGCCAAGGTCGCCAGCGGATGGGCGCCGCGCGAGTTCGAGATCGAGGCACGCGACGGGGTCATCCAGTTCCGGGCGATCCCCCTCAAACCCAAGGGCACCCGCATCGGTTCACTGGTGCTGCTCCGGGACGTCACCGAACTGCGGCGCCGCGAGCGGGAGTTGATCACCAAGGACGCGACCATCCGGGAGATCCACCACCGGGTGAAGAACAACCTCCAGACGGTCGCCGCCCTGTTGCGCCTCCAGGCCCGCCGGATCGACTCCGAGCGCGGCCGGGAGGCGCTGGAGGAGGCCGTACGCCGGGTCGGTTCGATCGCGATCGTGCATGAGACGCTGTCCCAGAACCTGGACGAGCGCGTGGAGTTCGACGAGATCGCCGACCGGGTGCTCGCGATGGTCGCCGAGATCTCCCCGGGCAAGGTCACCGGCCGGCGCAGCGGTCGCTTCGGGATACTGGACGCCGAGGTCGCGACCCCGCTCTCCATGGTCCTCACCGAGATCCTTCAGAACGCCCTGGAACACGGCTTCCGCGAGGGCGAGACGGGCACGGTCGAGGTCTCGGCCGTCCGCGGCGGCACCTCCAAGGAGGCCCGCCTCCTGGTCACCGTGCAGGACGACGGCGTGGGACTCCCCGAGGGATTCGACCCGCACCGCTCCGGCAACCTGGGCCTTCAGATCGTACGGACCCTGGTGGAGGGCGAGTTGGGCGGCACGTTCGACATGGTGGCGGGGCCGGAGCGGGGAACCCGGGTCATCCTGGACGTCCCGGTGCAGGCGCACAAGTGACGTACGTGCACAGGACCTCCACACGCGGGTGCGTCAACGGCCGTACGTACGCGGGCGCTTGAACGGCCGTACGCGCGCGGACTCGGACGGCGGTACGCGCGGGCCTGAACAGCAAAGAGCCCCGGACCAGTTGATGGTCCGGGGCCAGTCGCTCGTTGCTATGCGCATCGGGGGTACTGCGCGCTGCGGCTCGGGGGCGGGAGATGCGTACTCGCTGTACGCGCCGCCAAGCTCAGGCTGTTAGCAGGGTGGGCGTCAGGCGGAGGCCTGACGGGCACGGTTGCGAGCGGCGCGGCGCTTCATGGCGCGGCGCTCGTCCTCGCTGAGACCACCCCAGACGCCGGAGTCCTGGCCGGACTCGAGCGCCCACTGCAGACACTGGTCCATAACGGGACAGCGACGGCAGACGGCCTTGGCTTCCTCGATCTGCAGCAGCGCAGGACCGGTGTTGCCGATGGGGAAGAAGAGCTCGGGGTCTTCCTCGCGGCAAACGGCGTTGTGACGCCAGTCCATGGCTGCTACCTCTCCTTGGTATTACGTGCGGGTTGCTTGTGAATGTGAACGCTTTCACGAATCCCTCAACAAGTGAAGGGCCGAACGCCAGGTTCACTGGCGGAGGTCCTGTGGATTGAAGAGGGGTTCCGGTGATCCGTGGAGGCCGGTGTTGCGGGCCGTCTCGATCGCCACGTAGAGACTCGCAAACCTCAGCGGCGGATACAACCCCTTCCGGAAAGTTTTTTTTGATTCCTCGGTGTCGACTAGGTCACAGCCGTACTTCCATGGGGTGGACCCTGGTCTAAACGTTCGAGTGAAAGGACTTCAGCCCTTTCTGCTCACACAATCACACGCAGTGCACGGCGTACGCCTGTGAACGTCACGCTCGTACGCAGTCCGAGGTGGTCGCCGTCCATCTGGAGGGGCAGGGGGACCTTCGAATGCAAGGTGAACTCGCTCAGGTCGTGCAGAGCCGCAGCGTGCTTGCCATGGGGCCCGCGTTCGGGGGACGAAGTGAGCAACTGGGTGCCATACCGGGCAACCGCGGCACTGGACAGGCGGCTGAGACCGAGTACGTCGAGGCCTTTATCGAACGACGCCTTAGGTGACGTGTACATCGGGCGATTGCCGAGATACGTCCAGGGCGAGGTGTTCGAGACTATGGCCACCACCAGATCGGTGACCGGGTCGCCGCCGGGCTGCTCCAGGGTGATCGTCCCGTGCCGGCGGTGCTGCTCGCCGAGGAACTGCCGGACCACCTGACGCACGTAGAGCGCATGCGTGGACTTCTTACCCTGCTCACGCTGTTGTTCGACCCGCCCGACCACCCCGGCGTCGAACCCGAGCCCGGCGTTGAAGGTGAACCAGCGCGAGGGCACGGCCTCGTCCTCGGTGCCGGGCGTCCCGGAGGTCAGCCCCAGGCCGACCGTGCGCTCGCTGCCCTCGCGCAGGGCGTCCAGGATGGCGCCGGTCGCCTCCACGGCGTCGTTGGGCAGCCCCAGGGCGCGGGCGAAGACGTTGGTGGAGCCGCCGGGGACCACGGCGAGGCCGGGCAGGCGCTCCGGGTCGGGGCCGGTGTGCAGCAGGCCGTTGACGACCTCGTTGACGGTGCCGTCACCGCCGAGGGCCACGACCAGGTCGACGTTCCCGGTCTCCGCGGCCTGCCGGGCGAGGTCGCGCGCGTGGCCCCGGTACTCGGTGGTGACTGCCTCCAGCTTCATCTCGCTCGCGAGCGCGTGGAGCAGGACATCGCGCGTACGTGCGCTTGTGGTGGTTGCCGCCGGATTGACCACGAGAAGTGCACGCATGAGTTGCAGCGTACCTACTGGGGGGTACCCGGCCCATACCGAGGTAGGGGTTGGGTAAGAGGAGACGGCGTGAGCCTGGCCACCTGGGGCCGGATCCCGAGGGCTACCCTGCTGGGGTGAGTGCTGAGCAGACCCCCGCCCCGGAGACCGACGCCCCCGACGGACCCCGTCCGCGCCGGCTGAACTACGCGGCGGCCCTCGTCGCCGTCGAGGGGCTCGCGCTCGCCGTCGCCGGGGTGTGGATGCTCGTCCTGGGTCTCACCGGCGAACCGGACGACCGGCAGCAGGCCGTGACCGGTGGGGTGACCCTGGTGGTGCTCGCGCTGCTGCCGCTGCTCGCCGCCCGCGGACTGCTCGGGCTGCGCAGCTGGAGCCGGGGGCCGGCCGTCATCACCCAGATCATGGCGCTGCCCGTGGCCTACAACCTGCTCCAGGCCGACAGTGTGGCCATCCCGGCCGGTATCGCGCTCGCGGTGGTCGCGATCGGTGCGCTGGTGCTGCTGGTGAACCCGGCGACGACACAGGCCCTCGGAATCCGAGGGCCCGGCCGTGGCACCGAAGAGCCGAAGAGCTGACTTCGGCAGGCGGATCACTCCTCGACGAGGAGCTTCTCCCGCAGCTGGGCCAGTGTCCGGGCCAGCAGCCGGGACACATGCATCTGCGAGATGCCGACCTCCTGCGCGATCTGCGACTGCGTCATGTTGCCGAAGAAGCGGAGCAGCAGGATGCGCTTCTCCCTGGGCGGCAGGTCCTCCAGCAGCGGCTTGAGCGACTCGCGGTACTCGACGCCCTCCAGGGCCTCGTCGTACGCGCCCAGTGTGTCCGCGACCGCCGGGGACTCGTCGTCCGTGTCGGGGACGTCCAGGGACAGCGTGGAGTAGGCGTTGGCCGACTCCAGGCCCTCCAGGACCTCCTCCTCCGAGATGCCCAGCTTCTCGGCCAGCTCGTGGACCGTGGGGGAGCGGCCGTGCCGCTGCGAGAGCTCCGCCGTCGCCGTGGTCAGCGACAGACGCAGCTCCTGGAGCCTGCGCGGGACGCGCACCGCCCAGCCCTTGTCACGGAAGTGCCGCTTGATCTCGCCGACGACCGTCGGGGTCGCGTACGTCGAGAACTCGACGCCGCGCTCAGGGTCGAAGCGGTCGACCGACTTGATCAGGCCGATGGTGGCGACCTGGGTCAGGTCGTCCAGCGGCTCACCGCGGTTGCGGAAGCGGCGCGCGAGGTGCTCGACGAGCGGCAGGTGCATACGGACCAGCCGGTTGCGCAGCTCCGCGTACTCGACGCTGCCGTCCTTGAGGGTGCGCAGCTCGATGAAGAGTGCGCGCGCCCCGCTGCGGTCCTGGGGGTCGTGCCGTGTGACCTGCACGCTCTGCGTGCTCGCCACGTTGTCCCGCTCGTGCTCGCTCATCGCCTGGCCCGTCGCCCCTTCCCGAGCTTTCGCCTCCTCCCCCGCGCTCGACCCAGTCGGAGCGGGGGAACCCCCGGCAACGGGGGAGACCCCACCAATACGCACGGCACCGTCCTGCTCACGTTGACCGTCGTCCATCACACCGGCCTCCGAGGGTTCTTCCTCCGGGTGCGGCCGGGCCTGTTCCGGGATTCCGCCGCGCGGCACGAGGGGGCTTCCGTCCGCCGTGCGGCGGGATCCTCCCGGGCCGCCCTCGGCCGGCAGCTCCCGTGTGCCGCGCTCTTCGTCCCGCACCGGCCCGTCCCCGTTCCTCACGCCGGCCCGGGTCCCGCGCCGCGCTGTTTGTAGAGGCTGATCGAAACGGTCTTGTCCTCGTCGACTGCCGATGAGACCTTGCCCGCGAGGGCCGAGAGCACGGTCCAGGCGAAGGTGTCGCGCGCGGGGGCGTGACCGTCCGTCGTCGGGGCGGAGACGGTGACTTCGAGCGAGTCGTCCACCAGGCGGAAGACACAGCTGAGCACCGAGCCCGGCACGGCCTGCTGGAGCAGGATCGCGCAGGCCTCGTCCACCGCGATGCGAAGGTCCTCGATCTCGTCGAGGGTGAAGTCCAAACGGGCTGCGAGGCCGGCCGTGGCCGTACGCAGCACCGACAGGTATGCGCCCGCAGCCGGCAGCCGGACTTCCACGAAGTCCTGGGTCGCGGGCTCGCCTGCGATCTGGGACACCCTCACCTCCAAGGTGGTACAAGCTCTTTCGGGGGCCCAGGGGTCGCCCCCCGGGGTAACGCGATACTTGGTTCAGCGGTGACGCTACCGCGCTCCGAACTTTTCTGTCCCCGGGACCCCAACCCCATGGTGTCACTCATAGTAAACCTACGGATACGCTCCGTGGCTAGGGGTCCTGCGGGCCCAATTGGGAAGAGCGCGCGCCGGGTTGACGTACCCAGACGTCAGACGGTCGAACCGTCGAAACGGGCGGGAAACAGGCGGCCGGATTACGGGGTCACAAGAGCACGTGGTCGACGAAGCACCAGCGCCAGCTCTCCCCGCGCTCGAACGTCCGCATCACCGGATGTCCGGAGTCCTTGTGATGTGCTGAGGCATGGCGCAGGGGCGAGGAGTCGCAGCAGGCGACATGGCCGCAGAAGAGGCACAGTCTCAGCTGCACCGGGTGGGTGCCTGCCGCCAGACACTCCAGACAGGTCTCGCTCTGGGGCCCCGGTTCGGGGAGCGGCAGCGCGTCGGCGTGCGTGCACTGTTTCATGATTGCCAGATTACGACGGGTGTGCGGTTGGCCGCGCGGAAAAACGAGGGCGGGCGAGGACGATGGACGTGATGCCACTGCTGTTGCTGGTGGCGGGGAGTGCCGTGGTGGCCGCCGCGGCCCGGCGCACCCCGGTGCCGGCACCGCTGCTGCTGGTCGCGGTCGGGCTGGTCGTCTCGTACGTCCCGGGGGTGCCCGACTACACCCTCGACCCGGAGGTCGTGCTCCCGCTGCTGCTGCCCCCGCTGCTGTACACGTCGGCCACCGACAGCTCGTACCTCGATCTGCGGGCCCAAGTGCGGCCCGTGGCACTGCTGTCGGTGGGCTACGTGCTCTTCGCCACGTTCGTCGTCGGCTGGGCCGCGTACGTGATCGTGCCGGGGCTGCCGCTGACCGCGGCCCTGGTGCTGGGCGCGGTGGTGGCGCCGCCGGACGCGGTCGCGGCGACGGCGGTGGCCCGCCGGGTCGGACTGCCCTCGCGGATCACGACGATCCTCCAGGGCGAGTCCCTGCTGAACGACGCCACCGCGATCACCGCCTACAAGGTGGCCCTCGCGGCCGCGATCGGCGAGGGCGCCACCTGGGCCGGCGGTATCGGCGAGTTCCTGTTCGCGGCGGTCGGCGGTGTCGGTATCGGGCTTCTCCTGATGGTGCCGATCCACTGGCTGCGCACGCACCTCAAGGAGGCGCTGCTCCAGAACACGCTCTCCCTGCTGATCCCGTTCGTCGCCTACGCGGTCGCCGAGCAGGTGCACGCCTCCGGGGTGCTCGCAGTCGTGGTCGTGGCGCTCTATCTGGGCCACCGCGCGTGGGAGGTCGATTTCGCGACCCGCCTCCAGGAGGAGGCCGTGTGGAAGATGGTCGCCTTCGTCCTGGAGTCCGCGGTGTTCGCCCTGATCGGGCTCCAACTGCCGGTGGTCCTCAAGGGCCTTGGGGAGTACCGGGGCCTGGACGCCGCCTGGTACGCGATCGCCGTCTTCCTGGTCGTCGTCGTGACCCGGTTCGTGTGGGTGTACCCGGCGGCCTTCCTGCCCCGCATGCTCTCGGCGCGGATCAGGGAGCGCGAGGACAGCCCCACCTGGAAGGGGGCGATGACCACCGCGTGGGCCGGCATGAGAGGCGTGGTCTCGCTGGCCATCGCCTTCTCGATCCCGCTCACGGTGCACGGCGGCGACCCCTTCCCGCAGCGCAACCTCATCCTGTTCCTGACCTTCACGACGGTCATCGGGACGCTGGTGGTGCAGGGCCTGAGCCTGCCCCCGATCATCCGCCTCCTGAAATTCCCCGGCCGCGACCAGCAGGCCGAGACGCTCGCCGAGGCCAACGCCCAGGCGCAGGCCTCCCGCGTCGCCGAAAAACGCCTGGAGGCCCTTCTGGAGGACGAACGCAACGCCCTGCCCCCTCCGCTCGCCGACCGCCTCCGCGAGGTCCTGGAGCGCCGCCGCAACGCCGTCTGGGAGCGCCTCGGCGCCACCAACCCCGTCACCGGCGAGACCGTCGACGACACCTACCGCCGCCTGTCCCGCGAGATGATCAGCGCCGAACGCTCGATGTTCGTCCGCCTCCGAGACGGCCGCTACATCGACGACGAGATGCTCCGCACCCTGCTGCGCAGGCTGGACCTGGAGGAGGCGGCGGCTTACCGGGAGGCGGCCTAGCGGTTTCGGTTTCTACGGCACCAGGAGTGCGCTTATGGGAACGGCCGCCCGGTGATCACCGCGGCAACTGTGCTCCCGCGCGGAAAGGCCCCTTCGCCGGCCAGGGCGACAAGTCCGTACAGCAACTTGGCGACATAGAGACGCTCTACGGGCACCCCGTGCCGGTCCTCGAAGTCCTCGGCGAAGGCGTCGAGTTCGGTCGGCACGCGCGCGTAGCCCCCGAAATGGAAGCGGTCGTCGAGCGACCAGTCGCCCCGCCGGCCACCGAAGGCGCGCTCCTGCAAGGCCTCTATGTCGGTGCTCAGGAAACCGCCCTTGAGGACCGGTATCCCCAACGCCCGCTGGTCGGGGGCCAGTCCGGCGGCCAGCCCGGCCAGCGTGCCGCCCGTCCCGCACGCCAGGGCGACGACATCGGCATGGACGTCGGCATCGGCACGCGCGCGCAGTTCCTCGCCCAGGGCCCGGCAGCCGCGCACGGCAAGGGAGTTGCTGCCGCCCTCGGGGACGACGTGGGCGTCCTCCGCGCCCGCCGTGCGCAGGATCGCGGCCAGTGTCTCCGACTCGGTCTTGCGCCGGTACGTCGACCTGTCGACGAAGTGGAGGCGCATCCCGTCGGCCGCGCAGCGGGCCAGGGACGGGTTGAGCGGGCGGTCGGACAGTTCCTGGCCGCGGACCACGCCGACCGTGGGCAGACCCAGGAGGCGGCCCGCGGCGGCGGTGGCGCGCAGGTGGTTGGAGTAGGCGCCGCCGAACGTGACGACCGTCCGGCCGGCCGCCGCCGTGAGGTTCGGCGCGAGCTTGCGCCACTTGTTGCCGATGAGGTCCGGGTGGATCAGGTCGTCCCGCTTGAGCAGCAGCCGGATGCCGTGCCGACCGAAGCGCCCGTCCGTGATCTCCTCCACCGGCGACGGGAGCCGGGGCCGTAGGGCGGCGAGGTCGGGGCTGGTCACGGCACCATTGTCACCCGGGGCGCCCGTGTCGTCCGTGTCGCCTGTGTCGTCCGGGGGTCACTTCAGCCGGTCGTGGATCCGGTCGCGCAGCCAGTTCATCGTGAACCCGCGCGGGTCCACCTTTCCGGGCTGCCACTCCAGGTGCCCGATCACCGACCGCGCCGTCCAGCCGTGGTGGCGGCAGATCGCCGCGCAGACCTTCTCGATCGTCTCCAACTGGGCCTCGGGCCACGGGTCCTCGCCGTCGCCGAGGTTCTCGCACTCGAAGCCGTAGAAGTGCCGGTTGCCGTCGGTGTTGGCCTCGTTGTCGTGCGGCAGCGCCTTTTCGGCGATCACCGCGCGCAGGACGTCGTCGTCGCCGAGGCCCGCGTGGTTGGCGCGGCCGTAGCCGACCAGGTGGACGGTGCCGTCCTTGGTGATGACGCCGTGGCAGAGCGGGCCGGGCAGGTCGGAGCGGCCCTCGCGGCACAACTCCACCGTGTGTGCGCTGCCCTTGGTGACCGTGTGGTGGATCATCACGCCGTGGACGGGCCCCCACGGGCCCTTGTGGTTGCGGTTGTGGTGCTTCCAGTCGCCGACCTCGACGACCTTGACGCCCTCCGCCTTCAGACCGGACAGGAAACCGCCCGCGGACATGGGTGAGGCCATGACGCCTCCTTCGTGCTGTGCGACGGCCGCCGTACAAGGCCGTCTCGTATCGCTGCTTGTACCGAGAAAGTGCGGTACGGGCGACTTGTTCGCACGGCGTGCGAGTCGATCCGGACACCCCGGACATCAGCGGCCACTCGAACAACATTCGACGTAAACGGCCCCCGTGCCCAGCAGTTGAAGATCCATTCCCGCTCTTTTGGGTAATACCATCAGCACGCTCCGTGAGAAAGGCTGGTGCGCGAGAACGATGCCCGGCGCACAGGTGCCGGGCGAATGGGGAGGGCATTTCTCTATGTCGGTAGGCGAAGAGGTCCGCGCGGAGCAGAACAAGCCGCAGCAGAGTCTTGGTACGGCGGCTGCGCGGAACCTGGCCACGACCACGAAGTCCGCGCCGCAGATGCAGGAGATCAGCTCGCGCTGGCTGCTGCGCACACTGCCGTGGGTGAACGTGCAGGGTGGCACATACCGGGTGAACCGACGGCTGAGTTACTCCGTGGGCGACGGCCGGGTGACATTCGTGAAGACCGGCGACCGAGTCGAGGTCATTCCCGCGGAGCTCGGCGAACTGCCCGCGCTGCGGGACTACGAGGACGAGGAGGTGCTCTCGGAGCTGGCCACCCGCTGCCGGCAGCGCGAGTACGCCCCGGGGGAGGCGATCGCGTCGTTCGGCGGCCAGGCCGACGAGGTGTACCTGCTGGCGCACGGCAGGGTGGAGAAGGTCGGCACGGGCCCGTACGGCGACGACACGGTCCTCGGAGTCCTCGCCGACGGCGCCTACTTCGGCGACGAGGCACTGCTCGACCCGGAGTCCATCTGGGAGTACACGGCCCGCGCGGACACCGCCTGCACGGTGCTGATCCTGGCCCGCGGAGACGTCGAGCAGGTCGCCGAGCGCTCCGAGACCCTGCGGGACCACCTCGCGCAACTGCGCGCGATCCCGGAGCAGCGCACCAACAAGTACGGCGAGAAGTCCATCGACCTCGCCTCGGGCCACTCCGGCGAGCCGGACATCCCGCACACGTTCGTCGACTACGACGCCAAGCCGCGCGAGTACGAACTGAGCGTCGCCCAGACCGTCCTGCGCATCCACTCGCGCGTGGCCGACCTCTACAACCAGCCGATGAACCAGACGGAGCAGCAACTCAGGCTCACCGTCGAGGCGTTGAAGGAGCGCCAGGAGCACGAGCTGATCAACAACCGCGAGTTCGGCCTGCTCAACAACTGCGAGTACGACCAGCGGCTCCAGCCCCACGACGGCGTGCCCGGCCCGGACGACATGGACGAGCTGCTCAGCAGGCGGCGCGGCACCAAGATGCTCCTCGCCCACCCGCGCGCGATCTCCGCCTTCGGCCGCGAGCTGAACAAGCGCGGACTGGTCCCGGAGTCCCTCGACGTCGCCGGCAACCGCATCCCGACCTGGCGCGGCGTGCCGATCTACCCGTGCAACAAGATCCCGGTCAGCGACCGGCGGACCACCTCGATCATCGCCCTGCGTACCGGCGAGGCAGAACAGGGCGTCATCGGCCTCCAGCAGGCCGGCATCCCGGACGAGATCGAGCCGAGCCTGTCGGTGCGCTTCATGGGCATCAACGAACAGGCGGTCATCAACTACCTCGTGACGGCCTACTACTCGGCGGCCGTCCTCGTGCCGGACGCCCTCGGCGTCCTGGAGAACGTCGAGATCGGCCGCTGGAGGTGACGTTTCAGCAGATGGACGCGGTGTCCCCGCCCGTCAGGGCGGGTACACCCCGGTCGTATGCGACCGGTCGCAGCGCAGGCGTCACCGTCCGCGGACTGTCCGAGGGGGACCCCATGGCCGAGTTCAGGACGGAGACGAAACAGCGCGCCGACGGGACACCGCCGGCCGACGGGCACGAGGCGGCGGTGATCCTGGAGGGGGCCAGGGCATCCGTCGACCCCGAACTGCGCGCGGCGATCGACTCGTTGCCCGGCTCGATGCGCCGGATCGCGCTCTACCACTTCGGGTGGGAGCACGCGGACGGCACCCCGGCGGCGGGCAACGCGGGCAAGGCGATCCGCCCCGCACTCGTCCTCGCCGCCGCCACCGCACTCGGCGGCGAGCGGGCACGGGCGAGCGCACTGCGGGCCGCGGCCGCGGTGGAACTGGTCCACAACTTCACGTTGCTGCACGACGACGTGATGGACCGGGACACCACCCGCCGGCACCGGCCCACCGCCTGGACCGTGTTCGGCGACGCCGCCGCGATCCTCGCCGGGGATACCCTCCAGGCGCTGGCCCTCCGGCTGCTCGCCGAGGACCCGCACCCGGCGGCCCCGGCCGCCGCCGCCCGGCTCGCGAACTGCGTCGTCGAACTGTGCGAGGGCCAGCACGCGGACACCGCCATGGAGAAGCGCGCCCCCGGCGAGGTCACCCTCGACGAGGTGCTCGCCATGGCCGAGGCCAAGACCGGCGCGCTGCTCGGCTGCGCCTGCGCGGTGGGCGCGCTGTACGCGGGGGCGTCCGCCGAGGACGTCGAGGCGCTGGACGCGTTCGGCCGCCAGGCCGGGCTCGCCTTCCAGCTGATCGACGACGTCATCGGGATATGGGGCGACCCCGTCCGCACCGGCAAACCGGCCGGCGCCGACCTCGCCGTCCGCAAGAAGTCCCTGCCCGTGGTCGCCGCCCTCACCTCGGGCACACCGGCGGCCGTGGAACTCGCTGAGCTGTACGGACTGCCGTGCGAGGAAGGGGAGTTGGAGCGCACCGCGCTCGCCGTCGAGCGGGCGGGCGGCCGGGACTGGGCGCAGGACCAGGCGGCCGACCGGATGGGGCGTGCCGTGCAGGAGCTGGCCCGGGCGATTCCGGACCCGCAGGACGCGGGCGGTCTGCTCGCACTGGCCGAGTTCGTGACCCGGCGCAGCAGCTGATGACCCCGGAGCCCTCCGGAGCCGTGCGGACCTGACCCCGCACGACCACCGAGGGCCCCGGACAGACGGGTCCCGCGCATCCCCACGGTGCGCGGGGCCTGCTTTTTTTGTGGCTCGGTTCGCCTCCGGGGCGCCAAAGTCTGTGTCGAGAGGCCGACCGTGCTCGACCCTTCGGGCCTCCGCGCGCTCGACCTCTCGACACAGACGCGCCCCTTCGGCTCACTCGCCCGTAAGTCCCGCTAGTCTCAACAGCCCTTCAGGTAACGGTGGTTGAGAGCTAGGGGCAGGGTATGGGCGTGGCGATACGGACCGCGGGCGAGGGCGACAGAGAGCTGGTCGTCCGGCTGTTGGACGAGGCTTTCCAGGACGATCCGGTCAGCGGCTGGGTCTTCCCCGACGCCGAGTACCGCCGTACGACCCACCACAGGCTGATGGCCGCCTTCACCGACGCCGTGTTCGCCGACGGCCGTATCGACCTCGCCGAGGACGGCACGGCGTGCGCGCTGTGGCTGTCGGTACCGGGCGAGCCGCATGCGGAGGGCGGCGAGGACGAGGCCGTACAGCTGCGGGAGTTCGTGGATCCCGACAACGAGCGGGTCGAGACGATCGCCCGGCTCATGGAGGAGGGGCATCCCACCGGCCGCGCCCACGAGTACCTGTGGATGATCGCCGTGGCACCGGGCCGGCAGGGTGAGGGCCTCGGCGCCGCGCTCATCCGGCACGTCCTGGACCGCTGCGACCGCGAGGGCCTGCCCGCGTACCTGGAGGCGAGCAGCGAACGCAGCACCAAGCTGTACGAGCGGCTCGGGTACTCGTTCACCGACCGCACCCTCGACCTTCCGGACGGTCCGCGCATGTATCCGATGTGGCGCGAGCCCCGCACGGTTCTAGGCTGAGGACATGGGCAGAGAAGAGCACACCTGTCCCGACTGCGGACAGCCGGTGGCCACCGTCGTGCGGCGGTACAAGACGCTCGGCGCATGGGTACCGAAATGGGTGGCCGGCCCGTGCCGGAACCCTGACTGCGAGGCGTACGCCGGCGAGGGCGCCGGGCCCAAGGAGGAGCCCGGGGCCGAATCCGGCCCGAAAGAATCCTGATCCCGTGTCGAGAATCCCGGCCCGGCTCCGATGTCCCCTGTGAGAGCCGCCCGGTACGGGTGGCACGAGCCGAAGGAGCGGACTCATGAAGTACCTGGTCATGGTGCAGGGCACACAGGCGGACTACGACGGCATGCAGGGCAAGCCCACCCCGGGTTCCCCGGCCTGGAGCGAGGCCGAGATGCAGGCCATGTTCGCCCACATGGGAGCCATCAACGACGACCTGTCCGAGACGGGTGAGCTGATCGACGCGCAGGGGCTGACCGAGCCGGCGAGGACCCGGCTGGTCGCGCTGGGCGCGGACGGCAAGGCCGTGATCACCGACGGGCCGTACAGCGAGACCAAGGAGCTGATGGCCGGCTACTGGGTCCTGGAGTGCGCGAGCCTGGAGCGCGTCACGGAGATCGCCGACCGCGTCACCCGCTGCCCCCTGCCCGAAGGCGCCGCCAACCGCGCGGTGGTGATCCGCCCCATCGGGGAGGGCGGCGGGGACATCTGAGCCGTATGCGGGACACCACCGGGACCACCGGCACCGAGGACCTGCGCCGCCACGCGCCGCAGGTCCTCGGCGCGCTCGTCCGGCGCTACGGACATTTCGACACCGCCGAGGACGCCGTACAGGAGGCGCTGCTCGCGGCGGCCCGGCAGTGGCCGGAGCACGGGGTGCCGGAGAATCCGCGCGGCTGGCTGATCCGGGTCGCCTCGCGGCGGCTGACGGACGCGCTGCGCGCCGAGGAGGCGCGGCGGGCGCGTGAGGAGAAGGCGGCGGCACTCGAGCCCCGGGAGCCGTACACGGCCGAGCCGCCGCGCGAGGACGACACCCTCTCGCTGCTCTTCCTGTGCTGCCATCCGGAGCTGACCCCGACCGCGCAGATCGCGCTCACCCTGCGGGCGGTCGGCGGACTGACGACGGCCGAGATCGCCCGCGCGTATCTCGTGCCCGAGGCGACCATGGCGCAGCGGATCAGCCGGGCGAAGGCGAAGGTGCGGGGCGTGCGCTTCGGGCGGCCGGACAACTGGGCCGAGCGGCTGCCCGCCGTCCTGCACACGCTGTACCTGATCTTCAACGAGGGCTATACGGCGACGTCCGGCCCGAGTCTCACGCGGCGCGAACTCGCGGGCGAGGCAATCCGGTTGACCCGCGCCGTGCACCAACTGCTCCCCGAGGCCGGCGAAGTGGCGGGGCTGCTCGCGCTGATGCTGCTCACCGACGCCCGCCGTGCCGCCCGCACCGGCCCGCACGGCGAACTCGTCCCCCTCGACGAACAGGACCGCGACCGCTGGGACAGGGCGGCGATCGAGGAGGGCGTCGCCCTCGTCACCCGGGCGCTGTCCCAAGGGCCCGCGGGGCCTTACCAGTTGCGCGCGGCGATCGCCGCCGTGCACGACGAGGCGCCGTCGGCGCGGGCGACGGACTGGCACGAGATCCTCGGCCTGTACGAGGTGCTGGTGCGGCTGGTCCCCGGCCCCGTCGAACGCCTCAACCGGGCTGTCGCCGTCGCCATGGTCGACGGTCCGCACGCGGGCCTGGCCCAACTGGACGTCCTGGCCGACGAGTTGGGAGAGGGACACCGCCCCGACGCGGTCCGCGGCCACCTCCTGGAACGGGCCGGCGATCTCACCGCGGCCCGGGCCGCCTACGAGTCGGCGGCGGCCAGGACCCTCAGCCTGCCCGAGCAGCGCTACCTGCGCACGCGGGCGGCGCGGCTCGGGCCGTAGCGTGCTCCCATGCCGGAAGACGAACCCACCACAGCCCCCAGTCCCGCCCCCATCCTCCACATCACCGAGCGCGCCCTGTGGGACGCGGCCCGCGAGCGGGGGAGTTATGAGTGGTCGACCCGTGGCCGCACCCTCCAGGAGGAGGGTTTCATCCACTGCTCGACCCGTTCCCAACTCCCGCGCGTGGCAGCGTTTTTGTACGGTTCCTACGACGGCCCCGACGACCTGGTGGTCTTGGTCGTGGACCCGGTACGGCTCGGCGTTCCGCTGAAGTACGAGGCGCCGGAGCCGGGGGCTGAGGAGTTCCCGCACGTGTACGGGCCGATTCCGGTGGACGCCGTGGTGGACGTGGAGGTGTGGACGGCTTGAGTCGATTATGGCGCCGGGCCCTGGTGGCGTGGGCGGTCGCCGTGGTCGTCGGGGGCGGGCTCACGCTGTGGCTGCGGGACCCGGGCCAGTCGCATGAGCCCGGCGGGACGCCGACGCCGTTGCTGAGGCAGGACGGCCAGGACACGGCGAGCGCCTGTCCGAGGCCGACGGACTCGCGGTACGACGACCCCCGGGTGATCGTCGTCTGCGTCAGGGGCGGTTAGGCAGCCCGCCGGTCTCCGGGTCGCGGCCGGTCAGGCAGTAGACGCCGCCCGCCGGGTCCCGCATCACCGTCCAGTGCTTGCCGTGGGAGACGACGGTCGCGCCGAGTTCCTCGTGCCGTGCGACGGCCGCGCCGATGTCCGCGCAGGCCAGGTCGAGATGGGCGGCGGCGAGGTGTTCCTCGCCGAGGCGTTGCAGCAGGATGCGGATCGGCAGGCCGGGCGGGGGCTTGAGCACGTGGAACTCGGGGAGCGCGCCCGCCAGCGAGGCCCAGTCGGGCAACAGGGCGCTCCAGAAGGCGACTTCGGCGTCGTAGGAGCCGGGGCCGATGTCGAGGGAGACCTGGTCGAGGCGGCTGCCGGCCACGACGGGCGGTCGTACGGACTCGCCGTGCCAGGGGACGGCGCAGAACAACTGACCGCCGGGGGACCGGAGTACGGCCCAGCCGTCGTGCTCGGCGACGGTCTCCGCGCCGAGTCGCAGCGCGGCGCCCACGAACGCCGGTACGTCCTCGACGGAGAAGTCGAGATGAGCGCCGCCCGCGCCCGCCTCGACCCCCTGGACCTTCACACAGGCGTCGGCCCCCTCGGACAGCAAGGTGACGAACTCCCCCTGTTCACCGCGCGGTTCGGACAGCCGGGTGTTCGTGACGGCCGTCCAGAAGGCGTGAGCCGGGCCCAGGAGGCCGAGCGGGCGGTCGACGAAGGCGTGGGTCCAGCGGATGGTCGGTGCGCTCATGGCGTGATCGTAGGCGGGAGCATGCGACGCGCCCGCGTGATTTTCGGCCCGTCCTTTTTTCGGTCCCGCCTTCAATCGCCGCTGCGCTGCATGAACCGCAGCATGTTCCCGGCCGGGTCGCGGAACGCGCAGTCGCGGACGCCGTACGGCTGGTCCGTCGGCTCCTGGACCACCTCGGCGCCGGACTCCTGGACGCGGGCGTAGAGGGCGTCGCAGTCGGCGGTGGTGAAGTTGACCCCGCGCAGAGTGCCCTTGGCGAGCAGTTCGGCCATGGCCTGCTTGTCGGCGGGGGAGGCGTCCGGGTTCGCGGCCGGCGGCTCCAGGACGATCTCCACGTCCGGCTGCAACGGCGACCCCACGGTCACCCACCGCATGCCCTCGAAACCGACGTCGTTACGGATTTCCAGCTCCAGGACGTCGCAGTAGAAGGCGAGCGCCTTGTCGTGGTCGTCGACGGCGATGAAGCACTGGCGGAGTTTGAGATCCATGGACGACAGGCTAGGGGCGGAGCGGTGGTCCCGCCCGGTTCGGGCGGGTGAAAGTGCGGGCCACGCAGGACGGGATCACCGCGCCCGCCTCGTGGGAGCGGGCGCGGTAGGCGCTCGGGGTCTCGCCGACCAGTTCGGTGAAGCGCGAGCTGAACGAACCGAGCGAGGTACAGCCGACGGCCATGCACACCTCGGTCACGCTGAGGTCGCCGCGCCGCAGCAGCGCCTTCGCCCGCTCGATCCGCCGGGTCATGAGATAGCTGTACGGCGTCTCCCCGTACGCGGCGCGGAAGCTGCGCTGGAAGTGGCCCGGGGACATCAGCGCGGTCCGCGCGATCGAGGCCATGTCGAGCGGTTCGGCGTACTCGCGGTTCATGCGGTCACGGGCCTGGCGCAGCCGTACGAGATCGTCGCGGTTCACGTCGCCCAGGATGGCACGGGTGCGGCGTCTTGACCTCGGTCCAGGAACGCGAGGGAGAGGGGCTCCGCCGTCGGTCGGGACGGGCCGACTGGCTCCCCCCCCCACACACAGCCTGACCGATCACCACGCCGTGTCTGCCGATACAGTGGTGCCCGGCCGCGACTGGCGAGGGTGGACAACCACCGGGGAGCGGCTGTTCTTTCACGTGAGCGTCGACCGCCTGGGCGCCTCCGCCAGTGAATTTCCGCTGAGGAGGCCAAGACGTGGATCTGCGTTACGGAATCAACCCACAGCAGCAGCCGGCGCATGCCACGCCGGTGGGGCCCGGCCGGTGGCCGGTTCGGGTGGTGCAGGGAAGCCCGTCGTACATCAACATGTTGGACGCGCTGAACGGCTGGCAGCTGGTGTGTGAGGCGAGCCGGGCCCTGAAACGGCCGGCGGCTGCTTCCTTCAAGCATGTCTCACCCGCCGGTGCCGCCGTGGCCGGGCCCGTCGATGACGTGACAGCGGAGCTCTACGGCGTTCAGCAGCCCGATGTCGGCCCCCTGACCAGTGCGTATCTCCGCGCTCGCGACGCCGACCCGAAGTCCTCCTACGGAGACTTCGCCGCTGTCTCGCACCCGGTCGACGCGGAACTTGCCGCATTGCTGGCCCGCGTGGTCTGCGACGGCATCATCGCGCCGGGCTATGCGCCGGGCACCGTGGGAACGCTCGCCAAGAAGAAGAACGGCCGCTTCCTCGTCATGGAGGCGGACCCGGCCTTTGTGCCGCCGGAGCGTGAGACGCGCGAGGTCTTCGGCCTGCGCCTGGCCCAGCAACGGGACGAAGTGCCGCTTGCCGCCACGCTGTTGGAGAACGTCGTGTGCGGTGCGCTGCCCACGACGGCCGCGGAGGATCTTCTGCTCGGCCTGGTGGTGCTGCGTCACACCCAGTCCAACTCGGTGTGCTACCTGCGGGACGGGGTGACGCTGGGCATCGGCGCGGGACAGCAGTCCCGCGTCGACTGCACGCGACTTGCCGGCGCGAAGGCCGACACCTGGTGGTTGCGTCGCCATCCGGCGGTTCGAGCTCTCGCCTTCCGGCCGGACATCCGACGCCAGGACCGGATCAACTGGCAGATCCGCTTCATCGAGGGTGACCTCACGCCGGACGAGAGCACCCGCCTCTCCCGTGCGCTGTCCCAACCGGGGGAAGAGCTGACCGGCAGCTCGCGCGCCGAGTGGATGGCCCGTCTGAAGGGCGTCGCGTTCGTCTCCGACGGGGCTCTGCCGTTCCGCGACAACGTCGACCACGCACACCGGCACGGTGTCCGCTACATCGCCGAGCCGGGCGGATCGATCCGTTCCGCCGAGGTCGAAGACGCCTGCCGCGAGCATCGGATCGCCCTCGCACGCACCGGCCTCAGGCTGTTCCACCACTGAGGAACCATGCCCTGCGACGACGCTCGTGGGGCGCTGCGTCAGGAAAGCGCCGTCGACAGGGATGCCGTCCTCGGACCGACCAGAAAGGGCACCGCATGCTCGACCTCCACGACCTGTTGTCCGCCAACCCCTACCCGGGCCGCGGGGTCCTGTGCACCCGCACCCACTCCGGAGCGGTTCTGGGTGGTTACTTCCTCACCGGACGCAGCCCTGCCTCGCGCGACCGCGCCCTGCGACTGATCGACGGTGAGCTCGTGGTCGGCCCCCGCACCATGGGGAAACATGATCCACTGCGCCACT
The DNA here is from genome assembly GCF_048158785.1 of Streptomyces colwelliae. Lineage (NCBI taxonomy): Bacteria > Bacillati > Actinomycetota > Actinomycetes > Kitasatosporales > Streptomycetaceae > Streptomyces > Streptomyces colwelliae. The sequence goes on from NZ_JBLTJC010000011.1 coordinate 46,717, forward strand.
ACGCCGCCGCCACGGCTACCGGTGGCTGGCTGGTTCTGGGTAATGGTGAGCAGGTGTCCCAGGCCGCGGAACGACTCCGTGCGGGAGCCGCGCCCACCGAAGCGCTCAGCGGCTTCGAGTACGAACCGGACCCGCCGATCCGGACGTCCCGGATCACCGCGCTGATCAGCCGCGACGGCGGACGCACCGCCGTTTTCGGAGCCGCCCGGCCCAGTCGCGCCGCACGCCTGACCAGCAACGTGATGACCCTCGCCGTGCAGGATCTGGAACCGGGCGAGGCGGTCCTGCTGACCACCTACGACTCCGATGGCGAACAGGTCTCGGTCGCCGCTCCCTTCACCGAGGCCGCTGTCAGCGCCAGGAACGCCGAGGAACTGTTGGACGAGATCTGGTCCGCGCTCGACGAACGGTTCAGGATCGCTGCCGCCGTCCTTGATCCTGCCCCAGGGACCAGGGTCGGCGATCCGGCGATCTGCTTGAGCTGTGACGCTTGTAGCGCCCGCCTTCTGCCCCAACGGTCGCTTGGGCGTGGGTCCGTGCGGCAAACCCGTGTCGTGGACGGGCGGGACGCCTGGGAGACAGGCCGAGACAGGCTTCCTGTGACACATTCCGATCTCGCTCGCCGCATCCATGCCGTCTCCCACCTCGAAAGCCACTTCACGCTCCGGTCCGGACGGGCCGCCACGGAGTACTTCGACAAGTACCGGTTCGAGGGCGATCCCGTTCTACTGGACGAGATCGCCCAGCGGATGACGCCACCGGCGACGAGGTCGGCGAGGTGCGGGTACTTCACCCGCACCTCGATACTCAGCGATGCTGCCGGGCCGCTGCCGGGTATCGAGCATCCAGCAGGCCGCGCCCTCGGGTAAGGACGCGTGGCCCCCGCGGATCAGCGAGATCACGTGCCTCGGTGGCGTCCTCGTCTGCCGTCGCTGACGCAGGAACGACGAAGGGGCCCCGCCGGCGAACCGGCAGAGCCCCTTCCCCAAACCCACTGACCGTCGATGGTGCACCGATCGCCGGTCCGTCGGGACAGGCCGACTGGGTGTCAGGCCTTCTTCGTCTCCTAGTAATGGGCCGGGTTGGTGACCTGCGGGGATCCCGCCTGTGGGGCGCTGACCTGGCCTTTTGGTGTTGGGCTGCGATGGCTGCTGACGGTCCTGATCGGGTGTTCTGCGGACTGTGTGCGGACTGGGCCGGGACTGATGCGATATCACTGAGCGTTTTCATTGCGGCCACTGATCGGGTGACGGGGGCGATGTGAGGTCCGGGTGCGCAACGGACAGGGCTCCCATGCTGCCGAGTTGGGACTTCGAACACTCCTCCGGGCGAGGCAACCATGATCACGACCTACAGCTTGAGTACTCGAAGCCGAAAATGGCCGCGTGTGAGCGCTGGACGTAGCTGGCGACGGACGTTGGGAGGAGCTCTCGACGAAGGTTCCTACGTGGCGGGCCAACCACCGCTTGATTATCCGGATAATCCGAGCCGGGCCCTGGCGAGCGCGTGGCAGACTGGGCGGATGGACGCAGGTGATATCCCGTGGCAGTTGGGCGTACAAGTTTCGCCCACCAACCCAGGGGCAAAGGTCAGCTTCGCAGCTCTACGCGAATTGAGTCGCGAGGATGCCGAGCAGGCGCAGGAGTCGAGCAGGTTTCTCGAGCGACTCGCGGCTGCGACCGGATACGCCCAGCTCGTCGATGCATATCAGCAGCTTGACAAAGCTCTCAAGCGTCAGTCGACTCCCGAGCGACGTGCGATCGAGATGAATTCGGCTGCACGGGCCCTCGGCGCTATCGCTGCAGACTTTTCGGACGGGCTGAGGCGATCAGCCGAGCAGGACTTCGGAGAGGCAAGCGAGCAGCTCGCCCAGATCGAGGCTGCGATCTCCGAGGAAACCGCTCGTCCGCCGTTTCGGCTCCTGATAGCCGTCGGTTCGCTCAATACCGGCCCGTTCATTGCGTTGGGCGGGGGCATCGGCATCGAATCCGAAGCACTCAGCCAGCTTGCCACCGCAGTAGACGGAGTTGGTCCCGGATTGGACCTGATGGCATCACTCTTCAGCGGTGTCGTCGTCGTACAGCGGCTAATCGGTCGCCAGCTTCAGACATACGCATCACTCATCAACAGCCACTCCCTCCGCCTGCGCCAGCTTGCCGCAGAGGTCCCTGACGGTGGCGCGTGCCTGTTCCGGTGGAGATCTATGGAAGGGGAAGCTGGCAGCAAGCAAAAGATGACCATGGATGTCGTGGCATTGCCTCTAGACAAAGGCGTCCTTCTGCATCGCGCGCTGTCGTTCACAGAACAGTTACTGAATTCGACCTCGGGCTCACAAATCCGCTCAGCTCCTCCGCCTGCGGCGGGCCCCCGACAGCCTCTGGCGGCGCAAGTTGTCGATCCGGCGAGGGTTGGCGATGGGGGCTCGTCCCCGCCTGCTCAGGAGGTCGAGGCGTTTGACGACCAAGCACAGGACCTCGATGCGCTCGCAAAGCACGCCACGGAGTTCTCCGATGAGCTAGAAAGAGCGTGGTCGACGGCGATGGACCGGGCCCTTCTGACGGAAGCTAAGCAAGAGACCCAGGCACGCTACGCAAGCCTCCTGTCGGCAGTCCAGAGGCGCGCGAGTTCCTATGACCGAGCCCTTCAAAAGGCCGGAGTCGATCCCGGCCTTCCCGCCTTCCCGACGCCACCTCACGAGGCGGCGCGCTACAGCTACGACAGTGATCGGGACCAGTGCGTGCTTCAGGCGCGCCTTGCTGAGATCGAGGCGCTTACCCTGCTGCTCGGTCCCGTTGTCGCCATGCGCGAGCCGTCAGCACGGCGGACCTTCTCCAAGGGGCGCGCTGCCGAAACCGAAACGTGGTGGGAAGCTGGAGCCTTCTCCCTCGTGCGCGAGCGGGCCGCCCATCTCCTACGCGTTAGCAGGAACACAGCTGCACTCCTAGATGGTGCCCCAGAGGCCCGCTCGCTATCGATGGCGACGGCATTCGATCAGATGAGGTTGGCGACCATCGCATATGGTCGAGGCGATATGGAAGCCTCCGTGATGCACGTGCGGCTAGCCCTTTTCCACCGTGCCGCAACTGAGCGGGATGACGTACCGGACGACCTCTTGGAGCGGCTGGCGCAGTACGTGCCAGGTGCAGATCACGCGAATGCGCTGCGTCTCCTTGAAGTCGCCGCTCAACGAACAGCCAAAGGCGTGCTTCCGGAGGTCGCAGTGACGGCCCTCATCGCACCTCTCGCGCTTTCTGTTCTCAGCGAACTTCTGCATGCACCGCAGGTCTTTGCGGACGCCCTGTCGGAAGAAGAGAGTGAAGATGGCGAAGAAGCCTGACCTGGACGCATTCGGACTTCTCAAGGCACAGAGACGCTGGGCGATCCGATTTGGGCCGGTGGATGTGTCCACGGCGTTCACTGACGGGCAAGTCAACGCTGCAATAAACACCGGAAATGATGCCCGAGTAAACCTCGACCTTGAGCGTAGTGCAGCAACTCCGGACTACTTTGCCGGTCTCGCTGTGGCGGTGGAGCAGGAGGGCGCAGTCATTCCGCGATTCACGGGAACCGTGGCGGCTGCCGAGCCGGATGCCGACGGAGTCTCCGTACAGGCGCTAGGAATGCTTTCGCTGTCCGAGGCAGTCCTAGACACGTTTACATATCGTGGATTCAACGGCTCCGAGCTTATATATACTCTGGCTCGCTCCGGAGGGATGCGCGACGATCAACTCAGAATCGAAGGACTCGAGGCCCTGCCGCGAGAAACCTTCGAAGTGATCGTGCCTGTCAGCGGAATTATCGCGGAGAAGCCCACAGGTTTCGCGGGGGTGTATTTCATGCCCTCAGACACCGCTTCGCGAATCCTCGCGGGCCTCGACACTACAGACGGTAAATACGACGACTTTAATGCACAGGCCTATGCGCTCGCGCTCATCACGACGACACACGCCTTGACCGCAGAGGAACGGGGTGTCGCGAGCATCGATTTTGCGCTTGCCTGGCTGACCACCTTCCTCCGCTTCGGCCACGCCACACTCCCGTCAGGTGAGACGATCCACTTCAGCAGAAAGGACTCGCTCGCCCGCTTGACCAGGCAAGACTGGGTGGCCGTACGAGGTCTGCGCACCGGCCGGTTCTGGCTTCGCCGTCCCGGACTTCTTCCGCAGCCGCACCCTGTTCCTCTCACGCCTGATGGCAGAAGATTCCATGCTGATGTCCCAAGGCTGACACTGCAGGAGCGTCTTGCGTTTCTCGCCCTTGCTCGTGCCGCAAATGAATCCGATCTGCTCGCCCGTGTACTCGCCCTGTTCGAAGCGATCGAGTTCTATGCCAGTGGAACAGTAGTCGAGCGCGCGTTCGCACAGGTAGAACTCGATGCGATCAAGGCGAGCATTCCGACCACTCTCAAGCCGGACCAGAAGGCCAGAGTCAACGATTTCGTTGGCAAACTCAATAGTCCACCGCTGCGGCGGCAGTTGATGAAGGCGCTCGATGTGGACGGTGTCACTTACACGCCTGACGAAATAGAAATGCTCTGGGGGCTTCGCAAACTGCGCAATGAGGTTGTGCATGGGAGGAGCAAGGAGATGCCGAAGGCCGAAGACGTCGAGTACGCCACGAGCATCGTCGCGCGCATGTTGGTCTACCGGGCCGCGAGGCGTCGGCGGGAGGAGAGCTGAAGCGGTTCACGCCACCGATACTGGTCAAGCCGATGCTGGAACGGTGAAGCGCTCCCGGCCTGCTGCTGGCCGGTACAGCCAGAGACAGAAAGCTGATCACACGCCGGAGGCTAGTGATCAGAGGTACGTTCGATTTCGATGGCCAGAGCCCCCAGGGCTTCCTTCTTGGGCGGGTAGATGGCTCGGATGTTGTTGAGCTGCTGTTCGCGAGTAGCGGTTGGATTGATGTTGGCCGGTCCCTCGCCGTCGAGCAGCGCTTCGAAATTGGCGTATTCGGTCACCCGCTTGACGTTCACCTTGCAGGTTTCGTCCGTGCCCTTGATACGGAAGCGGATGATGTCGCCTGCACCGAGATCGGTGAGGTGCGGGTATTTCACCCGCACCTCGATGGTCTTGGTGCCTGCGGCAACGAGGTCGAAGTACTGGCGGTAGAGGTTGAGCTCGTGGACGCGGGCGGTGGTGTCGGTCATGGGGCGGGAACACTCCTGGTGACTGGTGCGGGCATCATGCGGCCGATCTCGGAGGCCGAATACGAGCGGAAGAAGTGCCGGGGGTCGGACAGCAAGGTATCGGTCATGGCCAGCAGTTGTTCGGCGTACTCCGGGATGGTGCCGGGCCACTCCCGGGTATCGAGCATCCACTCGGCGGCGCCCTCGGGAAAGGGAGCACGCCCCTCGCGGATCAGCGACTTGGACAGCTTGGCGCCGGTGTCGGTGACGACCTGCGGGCAGAACAGGCGGGCGGGGAGCTGGGCGCGGGTGAGACCGACGGCTTGGAGGGCTTCGTCGACCAGGTGGGAGCCGAAGACCCAGTCGCCGCCCTTGACCATGACGTGCAGCGTGCCGTGGGGGTCGGACACGGAGAGTTCCTTGACCGCATTGCGGTACAGGGTGGCCAGGTCGAGGTAAGCGCCTCCGGTTGGCGTGATGGTCGCCTGGTAGGGGCCGTGGTGGAGGCAGACGGCAGCGACTTGCGCGGTCTCGCGGTCGGTGAGGTGGACTCGGGTGCGTTCGGCGTGCTTTTCGGCCCAGCCGCAGCCGGGGTGTGGGCAGGGGACGCGCAGGTGTGGGGTGCCGGTCGAGGGGGCGAGCCACCAGCGGGCGGCGTCGAGGCGGGGCAGGAGGCGCAGCCATGTGCGGCGGAAGTGCTCGCCGGCCTGCTGCTGGCTGTAGGTCTCGATCCGGTGAGGGATGCCCAGGCGCCGAGAGAGCGCGCTGAACAGGGGTTGGTAGAGGGCGGCGACGAGGTCGGACAGGGCCTCGTGGCCGAGGGCCTGGGCGTAGGCGCGTTGGTATCGGTGACCGCTGACCGGATCTGTGGTCAGCTCGTAGGGGGCGTTGTCGAGGGCGCTGAACAGGACTTCGGTGGGGATGCCGAAGCGGTCGCGCAGGCGGGCTGCCATGGCGAAGGCCAGGGACTGCACGAGCGACGTGCCGATGTGCGGGGCACCGTTGATTTGAGTGCCGACGACCAGCACGATCCGCTCGGGTGGGGTGGCCAGGATGCGTGGGGTCAGGACGTCCTCGGCGTGGTGGAGGGCGTTGGCCAGGACGGTGTTCGGTGAGACGGGGTGGGTCGTCACGGGATGTCCCCCTGGGGTGGGTTGGGGTTCATTCGGTTCTGGTGTGACCGAAGAGGAGTCGCTGGCGGGGAGTGGCGCGGTCCAGGTAGGTGTCGATCTCTGCCGGCGTGGCACTGCGGGAGAGCGGGTCGAGGCCCAAGACAAGGGCTACTGGCATCCCTTGGCCGAGGAGCAGGATCCAGGGGCGGCCTGCAGGGATCCGTTTTCGGTAGGGGGTGCCGTCGAAGTGCAAGGCCACGTCAGTCGGGGTGATCTGGCGCAGGCGTGGCCCGATGTCCGGCGGAGGTGCGTTGGCGGGGCCGAGGTGCAGAGCTTCGCCGACCGCGCGCATGCGTTGCTCGATGACCGTCGGCGACTCGTAGAGGCTGCGGGGGTGTTGGGGCACCAGCAGGAGGCAACACAGAGTGGCGCCGGTCGGGGCGGTGTCCAGCCACGTGGTGGTGGCCAGGGAGGCGATCAGACCGGCGGTCAGCGTGAGCGCCTCGGTATTGGCGGGCGTCAGCATGTCGGCACCGCGCTGTGGTGGAAGGCCGCCCAGACGCACTTGCCGGGGCCACGGCGTTCCTCCACGCCCCAGTGGTCGGCCACTGAGGATACGAGGAGAAGGCCGCGGCCTTCGGCGTCAGTGCTCCGTGCCTCTCGCTTGGTGGGTGTGCCGTTGCCGCCGTCGTGCACCTCGATGCGCAGCACGGTGGCGTGCAGTTCGACGCGTACGAGGACCTGGCCGCCCGCCGGGGCTCCGTGCAGGACGGCGTTGGTGGCGAGTTCGGAGGTGCACAGCCGGATGTCGTCGAGGCGTTCGGTCCGACCCCATTGGGTAAGGGTCTCGGCGACGAAGGAGCGGGCGGCTCCTGGGGTGGTCCGGCGTCGGTCGAAGAGCATCGTTTTGTGCTCGACGGCGCCGTCGAGGGCTTGGTCCGGTGCGAGGGTGTCCGGCTCGCCGGGCAGTCTGCTGGGCATGGCCAACAGCCAACCGCTGTCACTCGTTTGGGTCGGGAGCCAGCACGGGGGCCATAGCAGGGGCCACTATGGGGGCCAGACTTCACGTGCTGCGGGGAGAGGGGATGAGCGACACGGGGATCGGTGCGCTGCTCATCAGGCTGCGTACCGAGCGTGGCTGGCCTCAGCAACGGGTGGCCGACGAGTACAACGCCCTGGAGGGGCGTGCCACCAAGACGGGCAAGGAGATCGGGCGCTACGAGCGCGAGGTACGCATCCCGGTGCCGTACACGCGGAAATACCTGGCGCAGGTGTTCGGCGTCGATGCTGGGGAACTCGACCGAGCAGTTGTGGTCAGCAAGAGCCGGCGGAACGGCGGCGGCCCGGAAGATGCGCAACAGCCGTTGCTCGCCCAGCCCATGGCGCGTCCGCGCACAGTGGTGGGGGCTGTGTCGGTGGATGCCGTGGACTCGGCGGAGTTCGCCCGGTTCATCGCGCAGCGGAACGCCGACGAGTTTGTCGTAGAGCAGTTGGAGGCCGATATCGCTCGGCTCGCCCGTAGCTACGTCAGTCACCCGTTGCTGGAGTTGTACGTCGAGATCAAGCGACTGCGGAACGGGGTGTTCGAGCTGTTGCGCGGACGGCAGCACCCACGGCAGACCACCGACCTGTACGTCGCGGCCTCCCGCCTGTGCGGCCTGTCCGCTCACGTGTGCCTGGACCTGGGCGACTACGACTCCGCGGCCACACACGCTCGCACTTCCAGGGCATGCGCCGAAGCTGCCGGCCACGAAGGGATGCTGGCCTGGGTGCGAGCCGTTGAGTCCCTGATCGCCTACTGGACTGGACGATACGAGCAGGCGGCGCGGCTGGCACAGGCGGGTCGTCAGCACCGGGCGGGCGGGAGCATCGGAGCTCGGCTGGCGAGCCTGGAGGCGCGGGCGCTGGCCATAGTCGGAGACCGGGCGGGTGTGGTGGCCGCGCTGGCGGATGCCGAGAGTTCTCGCGGCGCGATGCTGGGTCCCGATGAGGTTCCGGGCATCTTCGCCTTCCCAATCGCCAAGCAGTTCACGTACGCCGGGACGAGCCACTTGGCGGTGGGTGGGCGGGAGCATATCCAGCAGGCCATCGTCAGCGCGGACACCGCGATCCGGCTCTACCGCAGCGCCGAGGGCGACGACCAGTCGGTGGGAGACTTGTTCGCCGCGCATGTCGATCTCGCTCGCGGCCATCTGCTCCTGGGCGATCTGGACGGCACGGAGGCGATGCTCGGCTTCGTCCTCGACTCCGCGCCGGAGCGCATGTCGGCCAGCATCGTCCGTCGGCTCACTGCTCTGGGCCGGGAGCTGAGCGAGCCGCAGTACGGTGGAGCCGCGCGGGCTGCACACCTGCGCGAACGACTCCAGCACACGGCCGTCCTCGCGGCCTCACCCTCCCCCACTGCCTTAAGGGCGTGGGAGGTACCCCCATCCCGTCCTCCGGAGCTGCCGACGTGACCGAACTGTCCGCCGCCCACGATGCCGCCGTCACCGACCGGGGCCGCCTCGCCGGAAGCGCCTACAGCAGCGGCCGGGATCTCGCCGCTCGCCAGTCGCTTTACCAGTGGCAGGCGCCTCGTTACGACTTGCCCGGCATCGTCGCCGAGAAGCTGAGCGGTGTGCGGGATCGCGGACGTGTGGTCGATGTCGGCTGTGGCAATGGCAAGTTCATTCAGCGGCTTCGCGAGGACCGACCTGATCTGGGCCTGTTGGGTCTGGATATCGCCCCTGGCATTCTTGCTGGCGTCCCCGGCCTGGTCGCTGTCGCTGACGCCACCCGCCTGCCGCTGGCGACCGAGAGCGTTGATGCCGCCCTGGCGCTGCACATGCTTTACCACGTCTCCGACATCCCACAGGCGGTCAGGGAACTGTCCCGCGTGGTCACCCGTGACGGGTTGGTGATCGCCTCCACCAACAGCGACCGGGACAAGGCGGAACTCGACGACCTGTGGCAGCGGGCTGCGGGCGACGTCCTCGGTACTGGACGCGGCCCGGCCCGTATATCGCTCAGCGCCCGCTTTTCCTTGGAGAAGGCCCCGGCCTTCCTGGGCGAGGAGTTCGGGCGGGTGGAGACGATGGAACTGCCCGGCACCATCACCGTTCGCGACCCCGAGCCGGTCATCGCGCATATGGCCTCCTACCGGGCTTGGGCGGATCAGCACGAGGTCCCCTTCGACGCCACCGTCGAAAGGGCCCGCACCATCCTCGTCGAACACATCGACCAGCACGGGGCCTTCGAGATCACGTGCCGGGGAGGCGTCCTCGTCTGCCGTCGCTGACGCAGGAACGACGAAGGGGCCCCGCCGGCGAACCGGCAGAGCCCCTTCCCCAAACCCACTGACCGTCGATGGTGCACCGATCGCCGGTCCGTCGGGACAGGCCGACTGGGTGTCAGGCCTTCTTGGTCTCCCAGAAGATCTTGTCGATCTGGGCGATGTAGTCGAGCGCCTTCTGGCCCGTCGCCGGGTCGGTGGACGCCTTGGCGGCCGAGAGGGCCTTCAGGGTGTCGTTGACCAGCTGGTGCAGCTCCGGGTACTTCTCGAAGTGCGGGGGCTTGAAGTAGTCGCTCCAGAGCACCGAGACGTGGTGCTTCGCGAGCTCGGCGCGCTGCTCCTTGATGACGATGGCGCGCGCCTGGAAGTGCGGGTCGTCGTTGGCGGCCATCTTGTCCTGCACGGCCTTCACCGACTCCGCCTCGATGCGGGCCTGGGCCGGGTCGTAAACACCGCAGGGCAGGTCGCAGTGCGCGCTGACCTTCACCTTGGGGGCAAACAGGCGGGAAAGCATGGAGCGTTCCTTCCTCGTGATCGTCTTCTCAGGTGGGACATTACTCCCTGGAGAAGCTGATTTCGCGAGTGCCCCCATGGGCTTAGGACAAAAGTCCAGGGTCGGACTCAGACTGGTGGAGGATAGGACCGGGGAGGTGCCGGGGATGCCGGAGCTGTCGCAGGAGACCGAGCGGGGGAGGGCCGCACTGCCCTTCGGGACGGCCGAGGTGACCGGGCCGTCCATGGTGCCGACGCTGCTGCACGGGGATCTGCTCGTGGTGCAGTACGGGGCGCGGATCAGGCCCGGCGACATCGTCGTGCTGCGGCATCCGTTCCAGCAGGACCTGCTGGTCGTGAAGCGGGCCGTGGAGCGGCGGGACGGCGGGTGGTGGGTGCTCGGGGACAACGCGTTCGCCGGGGGGGACAGTACGGACTACGGCGCCGTTCCCGAGGATCTGGTGCTGGGCAAGGTGCGCTTCCGGTACCGGCCGCCGAAGTCCGGTCAGCGTTCGCCGGTCGCGCTCGTCCGCTGGGCGCTCTCGGCCGCCAGGCCCGTCCTCTCCGACCGGTCGGCCTCCAGGCGCTTCCGGGCCCGGTAGGCGGCCACGTTGGCGCGGGTCGCGCAGCGGTCCGAGCAGTAGCGCCGGGAGCGGTTCGTCGAGGTGTCCAGGTAGGCGTTGCGGCACGGCGCCGCCTCGCACAGGCCCAGGCGGTCGACGCCGTACTCGGTGAGGTGGAAGGCCAGGCCCATCGCCGCGATCGCCGCGTAGCCGGCCGTCGCGTTCGACGGGTGGTCCGCGAGGTGCATGTGCCACAGCGGGCGGCCGTCGTCGTCCCGGAAGTTGTGCCCGGAGATCTGCGGGCTCACCGGGAACTCCAGGAGCAGCGAGTTCAGCAGGTTCACCGCGAGCGTCTCGTCGCCCCCGTCCGCCGACTCGAAGACCGCCCGCAGCCGCGCCCGGACCGAACGGAAGCGCGTGACGTCGGCCTCGGCGGCACGGCGGGCCGCCTCCTTGTTGCTGCCGAACAGGTCACGCACGGCCTCGACCGAGGTCAGGGCGTCCTTGCCCCGCGCCGGTTCCTCGGTGTTGACGAGGCGTACGGCGTAGTCCGAGTAATAGGCCAGTTCCACTTGTAGTCCTTACGGAGGCGCTCTATTGTCGTGGATGCGGTCGGGTAACAGCTGATCGTGCTTCCAGGGTATTACGACAGTGCGTGGACAGGGGGTCCTCATGACGACCGGTGTCGGAACCGACTGGCAGGCCTGGCAGGAGAGCTGGGACCGGCAGCAGGAGTGGTACATGCCCGACCGGGAGGACCGCTTCCGGATCATGCTCGACATGGCCGAGGCCCTCACCGGCCCCGCACCCCGCGTCCTCGACCTCGCCTGCGGCACCGGCAGCATCACGGCCCGGCTGCTCGCCCGCTTCCCGGACGCCACCAGCACGGGTGTCGACCTCGACCCCGCCCTCCTCGCCATCGCCCGGGGCACCTTCGACGGCGACGAGCGGGTCACCTTCGTCACCGCCGACCTCAAGGACCCGGAGTGGACGACGAAGCTGCCGTACGACTCGTACGACGCCGTCCTCACCGCCACGGCCCTCCACTGGCTGCACAGCGAACCCCTCGCGGCCCTCTACGGTCAGGTCGCCGGACTCGTCCGCGACGGCGGTGTCTTCATGAACGCGGACCACATGATCGACGAGTCGACGCCCAGGATCAACGCGGCGGAGCGGGCGCAGCGGCACGCACAGATGGATCAGGCCAAGGAGAACGGCGCCGTGGACTGGGCCGAGTGGTGGCAGCTCGCCGCCCAGGACCCGGTCCTCGCCGAGCCGACGGCCCGTCGCTACGAGATCTACGGCGAGCACGCGGACGGCGACATGCCCTCGGCCGCGTGGCACGCGCGCGTACTGCGCGAGAAGGGGTTCGGGGAGGCGCGCGCGGTGTGGTGCTCGCCCTCGGACACGGTGCTGCTCGCGCTCAAGTAGGCCTGCCAGTACGTGAAAAGGGGCGGTACGGGGATTCCGTACCGCCCCTCAACTCGCCTACCGCTAGAGCACCTTGGACAAGAAGCCCTGGGTGCGCTCGTGCTGAGGGTTCGTCAGGACGTCGCGCGGGTGGCCGGATTCGACCACCACGCCGCCGTCCATGAAGACGAGGCTGTCGCCGACCTCGCGGGCGAAGCCCATCTCGTGGGTGACGACGATCATCGTCATGCCGGACTCGGCGAGGTCGCGCATGACGTCGAGGACGTCACCGACCAGCTCCGGGTCGAGGGCCGAGGTCGGCTCGTCGAAGAGCATCAGCTTGGGGTCCATCGCCAACGCCCGCGCGATGGCCACCCGTTGCTGCTGGCCGCCGGAGAGCTGTGAGGGGTAGCTCTGCGCCTTGTCGGACAGCCCCACCCGCTCCAGGAGCTGCATCGCGCGCTCCTTGGCCTGGCCCCTGTTGACACCCCTGACCTGCACGGGCGCCTCGATGATGTTCTCCACGGCCGTCATGTGCGGGAACAGGTTGAAGCGCTGGAAGACCATGCCGATGTCCCGGCGCTTCACCGCGACCTCGCGATCACGCAACTCGTAGAGCTTGTCGCCCTGTTGGCGGTAGCCGACCAGCTCGCCGTCGACGTACAGCCGCCCCGCGTTGACCTTCTCCAGGTGGTTGATGCACCGCAGGAAGGTCGACTTGCCGGAGCCGGAGGGGCCGATGAGGCAGAACACCTCGCCGGATTTCACCTCCAGGTCGATGCCCTTGAGGACCTCGACCGGGCCGAACGACTTGTGCACACCCTCCGACTTGACCATCGGGACCGACGGACCGGTCGTGGCGGAGTCGGTCTTGTCGAGCTCGGGGCTCATGCCGCGCCTCCCTTCGGACGGCCGATGGACAGCATGTTCGCCTTGATCTTCTGATACGGCGTGTTCGGCAGCGCACGGCTGGAGCCGCGGGCGTAGTACCGCTCCACGTAGTACTGCCCGACGCTCAGGACCGACGTCATGATCAGGTACCAGGAGGCGGCGAGGAAGTACATCTCCACCGGGGCACCGGAGTTCTGGCCGATGTCCTGGGCGTACCGGAAGAGTTCCGGATACTGGACGGCCGCCACGAGCGAGGTCGTCTTCAGCATGTTGATGACCTCGTTGCCCGTGGGCGGCACGATCACGCGCATCGCCTGCGGGATCACGATCCGGCGCAGCGTCTTGGCGTGGCTCATGCCCAGCGCGTGCGAGGCCTCGGTCTGGCCCTCGTCGACGGCGAGCAGACCGGCACGGCAGATCTCCGCCATGTACGCGGCCTCGTTGAGGCCGAGGCCGAGCAGCGCCGTCAGCAGCGGCGTCATGAAGTCCGACCAGTAGTTCTTGTAGATCGGACCGAGGTTGATGTACTCGAAGACCAGGCCCAGGTTGAACCAGAGGAACAGCTGGACCAGGACCGGGGTGCCGCGGAAGAACCAGATGTAGAACCAGGCGATCGACGAGGTCACCGGGTTCTTCGACAGCCGCATCACCGCGAGGCCGATGCCGCCGACGATGCCGATGACCATCGACAGGACCGTCAGCAGGAGGGTCTTGTAGACACCGGTCATGATCCGGTGGTCGAAGAAGTAGTCCGGTACGGCATGCCAGTTGATCTTGCCCTGGCCGAACGCGTAGACGATCGCGACCAGGATGCCGATCGCGAGCACGGCGGAGAGGTACCGGCCGTAGTGCCGGACCGGAATGGCCTTGATGGGCTTCGGGGCGGCCGGGGGAGTGTCCTCGGGCCCCGGCGCCTTCTCGATGTCAGTAGTCACGGATGCTGCCTCTCAACGACGGCTGACCCGCGGTCACTTGCCGCCGTTGATCACGGACGACTTGACGGCACCGTCCTCGGCGCCCCACTTCGTCAGGATCTTCTCGTACTCACCGCTCTTGATCACGGCGTCCATCGCGGCCTGAAGCGCGTCCCGCAGCTGCGTGTCGCTCTTGGCGACCGCGATACCGTACGGCGCCGCCTCGACCTGGTCGCCGACCAGCTCGAAGTCCTTGCCGCCGCCGGAGGTCTTCACCGCGTAGGCCGCGACCGGGAAGTCGGAGGAGGCCGCGTCGGCGCCACCGGAGCGCAGGCGGGTCTGGGCCTGCTGGTCGTCGTCGAAGGCCTCGATGGTGATCTTCTTGCCGCCCGTACACTTCTTCGTCTCGGCCTTGGCGAGGTCCTCGGAGACCGTGCCGCGCTCGACCGCGAGCTTCTTGCCGCACAGGTCGGACCACGAGGCGATGTTCTCGGTGTCGCCCTTGCGCGTGTAGATCGAGACACCGGCGGTCAGGTAGTCGACGAAGTCGACGCCCTCGCCGACCTTCTTGCCCGTGTCGGGGTCCACGCCGTCCTGGCGGTTCTTGTTGTCCGTCATCGCGGACATGGCGATGTCGTAGCGGTTGGAGCGCAGACCGGTGAGCAGCGCGTCGAAGGTGCCGTTCTCGAACTCGAACGTCACGCCGAGCTGCTTGCCCATCGCGGCCGCGAGGTCCGGGTCCAGGCCGACGACCTTGCCGGAGTCGTCCTTGAACTCGACCGGCGCGTACGCGATGTCCGAACCGACCTTGACGACGCCCTTGTCGCGGATCGCCGCGGGCAGCTTGCTCGCCAGCGGCGCCGAGCTGGCGGACGCGGTGCTGGAGTCGTCCTTCTTGGTCTGGTCACCACAGCCGGTGAGCAGCAGGGTGCCGGCGACCGCGATCGCACCGACCGCTGCCAGCCGGGTGTGCGGGGCGGTCGTACGACGGGTGAATCTGGCGGTCATGGTGAGTTCCTCCGGCGGATGGATGGCGGTGCCGACGGGTCGACGAGAACACACACCTTCGGGTGTCGCGACCTCGTGTGATTAGGGCATCTTGCCATTCGGACTGAACCATTCAGGGGACTCTCCATGTCAAAATCGGATAACGGGTGACCCCCGAATCGCATCAGGTCGGTACATCAGGACGGCCCCCGCGCGGACCATCTACGGGAATCACTCCTTCCGGCCGGAAGATCTTCGGTATGTCTCACGATGTGATCGATCATCGTTCCGCCCGTGGCGGACGAGATGTGACCTTGCGCCTATTGGACTCGTCCTCGGCGGTGTCCGTCCGGTAAGAAGGGTCTTTACACCCCTCATCCGGGGCTCAGGGCGCGTGTGCGGCGCGCCCGTCGCGCAGGTGCTCGTACGCATCAATTCTCTGGGCCCTGCGCGGTGCCCGCCCACCCCTCACCAGGGAGTGGCCACCCTCAAAATCAATGAAGACTTAAGGGGTAAGACAAAGTGGCAGCGGAGATCGTCAATCCTCGCAGCGACAGCAGTACGGATCAGGACGGCGGGGCCGAGCCCCTCGATTCCTTCGATCCGGCGTTCGCGCTGCACCGCGGCGGCAAGATGGCCGTGCAGGCCACCGTGCCGATCCGCGACAAGGACGACCTGTCCCTCGCGTACACACCCGGCGTCGCGCGCGTGTGCACCGCGATCGCGGAGCAGCCGGAACTCGTCCACGACTACACATGGAAGTCGTCCGTGGTCGCCGTCGTGACGGACGGTACGGCGGTGCTCGGACTCGGCGACATCGGTCCCGAGGCCTCCCTCCCGGTCATGGAGGGCAAGGCGATCCTGTTCAAGCAGTTCGGCGGCGTGGACGCGGTGCCGATCGCGCTGGACTGCACCGGCGTCGACGAGATCATCGAGACCGTGGTGCGCCTCGCGCCCTCCTTCGGGGGTGTCAATCTGGAGGACATCTCGGCGCCGCGCTGCTTCGAGATCGAGCGCAGGCTCCAGGAGCGGCTGGACATCCCGGTCTTCCACGACGACCAGCACGGTACGGCGATCGTGACGCTGGCGGCTCTGCGGAACGCGGCGAGGCTGACCGGGCGCGAGCTCGGTGAGCTGCGGGCCGTCATCTCCGGCGCGGGCGCGGCCGGCGTGGCCATCGCCAAGTTCCTGCTGGAGGCGGGGCTCGGGGATGTCGCCGTCGCCGACCGCAAGGGCATCGTCTCGCGTGACCGGGACGACCTCACGCCGGTCAAGCGTGAGCTCGCCGAGATCACCAACAAGGCCGGTATCTCCGGGTCGTTGGAGGCGGCGCTGGAAGGTGCCGACGTCTTCATCGGGGTTTCCGGCGGTACGGTGCCGGAGCCCGCGGTGGCTTCCATGGCGGAGGGTGCGTTCGTCTTCGCGATGGCCAACCCGAATCCCGAGGTGCACCCGGATGTGGCGCACAAGTACGCGGCGGTCGTCGCCACCGGGCGCTCGGACTTCCCGAACCAGATCAACAACGTGCTGGCGTTCCCGGGCATCTTCGCGGGCGCGCTCCAGGTGCGGGCCTCCCGGATCACCGAGGGCATGAAGATCGCGGCGGCCGAGGCGCTGGCGGGCGTTGTCGGCGACGACCTCGCCGCGGACTACGTCATCCCGTCACCGTTCGACGAGCGCGTCGCCCAGCGGCAACCGTGCCCACAGCCCGCCGCCTTCGCGTGCGACGTCCTTAAGGAAGTCCTGTACTTCCTTGAGTAGGTCTCCGTAGGTGCCGACCGCGCCCTCGCAGTCGCCGCCAACATCCGCCCTTA
>NZ_JBLTJC010000012.1:0-62928 GCF_048158785.1 Streptomyces colwelliae
GGGCATGGGTGACTGGGCCGTCCAGTCCGGCAGCGGGATCCGCTTCGAGTGGGGGCCCGCCGGAGCGGGCCACCTCGCCGGGGAGGCCGCCTGTCTGGTCGTCGTCGACGTGCTGTCCTTCACCACCGCCGTGAGCGTCGCTGTGCAACAGGGCATCCGGGTGCTGCCGTTCTGGCTGCCGGACGGTTTCGCCGCCCCGGCCGAGCGGGCCGCAGCGGCGAAGGCCGCCGCCGTATACGCACGGCAGTGCGGTGCACGACTGGCCGTCGCCCGCCACACCGTCACTCCCGAGAGTCCCTGGTCCCTCTCCCCGGCCCACCTGCGCCGCGCCCCCTTCGCCGCACGCCTGGTACTGCCCTCCCCGAACAGTGCGGCCATCGCGGCGGCTGCACCGCCGCGCGTGCGGGTGGTCGCCGCCTGCCTGCGCAACATCCTCGCGGTCGGCGAGTGGCTCACCGCCCATGGTTATGGCACGCCCAACCGTCCGGTGGCCGTGATCGCCGCAGGGGAGCAGTGGCCGGACGGCAGCCTGCGCCCCGCGCTGGAGGACCTGCTCTGCGCCGGTGCCCTCATCTGCGACCTGCACGTCCAGGGCGCGGGACCCATGTCCGTTGAGGCAGCCGCCGCGAAAGCGGCCTATGAGGGCACCGCCGACCTCAGACGCGCGGTCGCCGGCTGCACCTCCGGCCGGGAGTTGGCCGCAACGGGTTTCGTCGAGGACGTGGCCATCGCGACGGAGGAGGACGTCGACACCGTCGTACCCGTACGGGACGGCGACGGCGCCTTCGCCCCCGGCTGACCCCAGCGGACTCACTCCTGTGCGTGGTCGGTGCTCGGCCAGCCTGTTGTGCGCCACTCGTGGCGGCCCTGTGCCGGTTCGGTGTGCCGCGTGCTGTGTGCCGCGAGCGCGCCGGCCAGATCGCTGTGCACGGGGATGGGCGGACAGTCCGCGTCGGGCACGAGGGAGCCGTCTGCGGGGATCGCGGCCAGTTCCAGGCCGCGACCCGCTGCGGCGAGACGGCGTGCGGCCTCGGTGATCGCCGTCTGGCCCTCGGCCGACCAGCCACGCAGCGCGGTCAGGTCGACGATGACCGGACCGCTCCCGCGCTGTACCACCCAGCCGATGGCACCGGCGAAGCGGTGGACGGCGTCCGGGCCCAGGTACCCGCAGACGGACAGGATGCCGAGTTCCTGCTCGACGGTGTAACGCCACTCGATGGTCATGATCGTCAACTTCCTTGCACGTCAGCCGGTCTGCTTCACAGGGGGAGGGTGATCCAGATGCTCTTGCCCCTGCCGTCGGCGTCGCCCCGGACGACCGCCGTGCCGCCCAGGCCGAGGGTGAGCTCCATGACGGTCGCCAGGCCGCCGGACCCGGCGTCGATGAGCGTCGCGTACAGCGCCGGCTGATGGGGGTGACGGTCGTGCACGGCGAAGGCCAGGGTGTCCTCGCCGGCGGCGTAGATGACGGTCAGCTGAGGTGAGAGTTCCGCGGCGTGCCGGACGCTGTTGGTGACCAGTTCGCTCAGGATCAGCAGGGCGGGATCGACGGTGGGATGGCGGGGGTTTATACCCCACTCGGCCAGTGCACGCTCGGCGGTCTCCCGGGCCGTGCGGACCGCGGACGGCATCGTGGGCAGGGTCAGTACATGCCGGTGGGGCAGGGCCTCCAGCCGGGTGCTCATCACGCCTCCGCGCGAGCGAAGCGGAATCCGGTGACGGTCCGGGGGTGCAGGCGCAGCAGGGTGTCGTGCGGGCCGTGCGTCCAGCCGCTGAGAGTGCGCCGGTAGTGCGCGGCCTCGTCGGGGTCGGTGATCATGTCGGCCCGTCCGGCGACGGTGACGCTCCAGCCCGTGCCGGTGGCCGTGCGGATTTCGTCCACGTGGTAGGTCACGTCGAAGGGGACCGCAGCGGCGGGGGCGGGTGTACGTACCACCAGGCGCCCGTACTCCCAGGTGTGGTGGCCGGGCCGGATGACGGTCAGGTCCCGCTGCGGGTACACCAGCCGCCCCAGGGTGCTGCCCTCCAGCAGCCATAGGGCTTCGGTACCGGAGACCTCGACCATGCGCAGCGCTGCGGGCAGAGTGCTCATCCGACGGTTTCCTCTGTTTCCTCGCTGATCGGCCGGGGCGACTGGGCGGGGAGCGGCGGCATGACACCGGCGCATTCCAGGTAGGTGCGGGCGCCCCGGATCGCCTCGGGTGTGGTGGCGTACTCGCGCCCCTCCCGGCACAGCAGCTCCAACACGCCGACCGAGTCCAGGACCTGGCGCTGGCCGTGACGTATCCCGGAGGTCATGACGGCGATGCCCCGCCGCTGGAGCTTGTCCACCGCGTCCTTGAGGACGAGCGCACCCGTGGCGTCGATGGTGCTCACTCGGGACATGCGCAGGATGACGACGCGCACGTCGGCGACTTCCGCCAGCTCCAGCAGAAAGCGGTGGGCACCGGCGAAGAACAGCGGGCCGTCGATGCGGTATGCGACGATGTGCTCGGCCAGCAGCGCATGCTCCTCGGCGCTGTGGTCGCCGCGGTCGAGGGGGACCTCTTCGAGGCGGGCCTGCAGGGCCACGGCACGCAGGGCGAGGGCGCCCGCCACTGCCAGGCCGATGATCACCGCGTAGACGAGGTCGAGGGCGAGGGTTGCGACGGCGGTCAGCACCAGGATCAGCGCGTCGGAACGGGTCGCCTTCGCCATGGCCCGCAGCGAGCCGACCTCGACCATGCGGACGGCGGTCGCCAGCAGCACGCCCGCCAGCGCGGCGAGCGGAATCTTCGAGACGAGCGGGGAGGCCGCGAAGACGATCACCGCGAGGACCGCGGCATGGACCAGGGAGGCGAGCCGCGAGCTCGCGCCGGTACGGACGTTGACCGCGGTCCGCGCGATCGCGCCGGTCGCCGGCACCCCGCCGAACAGCGGGGCGGCGATGTTGGCCAGCCCCTGGCCGAACAGCTCCCGGTCCGGATCATGCTTCTGTCCCACCGTCATCCCGTCCGCCACGGAGGCCGACAGCAGCGACTCCAGCGCGGCCAATGCCGCCACCGCTACCGCCGGGGCCAGCAGCGAGCCGAGCGCCCCCACGTCCAGGAAGGCGAGTGAAGGCGCGGGCAGGCCGGACGGCAGGTCACCGATCGGCTTCGCCGCGTCCAGGCCGGCGAGCTGCGCCACCACCGTCGCCGCGATCACCGCGAGGATGGAGAAGGGGACCGTGGGCCGCCAGCGGGCGCCGATCAGCATGACGGCGGCGACGGCCAGGGCGAAGGCGGCGGCGGTCCAGTTCGGGTGCTGCGCGAACTCCTGGAGTGCGTGCCAGGCCACCACGAGGACGCGGTCGCCCCCGGGCTTGGGCACGCCCAGGGCGTTGGGGATCTGCTGCAGCCCGATCACGCAGGCGATGCCCAGAGTGAAACCCTCGACGACCGGCGCGGGCACGTACTGCATGTATTTGCCGGCCTTCAGCACCGCCAGGACGACGAGCATCACGCCCGCCATCAGGCCGACGGCCAGCACCCCGCCCGGCCCGTGCTCGGCAACGATGGGCACCAGCACCACCGTCATCGCACCGGTAGGACCGGACACCTGCAGATTCGAACCGCCGAACACCGCGGCCAGCGCTCCCGCGATCACCGCGGTCGCCAGCCCCGCCTCGGCGCCGAGCCCGGAGGAGACGCCGAAACCGAGCGCCAGCGGCAGCGCCACGATCGCCACCGTCAGGCCGGCCAGCAGGTCCCGGCGCGGATCCCGGCGCATCTCCGCCAGATCACCGCGGCCGGGCAGCAGCCCGGCAAGCCGGCCACCCACCCGGCCCAGCAAGGCTCTCATCACGCGGAAACCCCGGTATCCCGCAGCTGGGCCAGCAGCTCGTTCTGCCCGGCCAGTACGTCACTCAGGATCCGGCGCGCCACCCGCATCAGGTCGGCGACATCCCCGCTGGCCAGCGCATACACCACCGTGGAGCCCTCGCGCCGGGAGGTGACGATGCCCGAGCGGCGCAGCACCGCCAGCTGTTGCGACAGGCTGGAGGGCTCCACCTCGATCGCGGCCAGCAGCTCCCGTACCGGCATCGGCCTGTCCTGCAGCAGCTCCAGCACCCGTATCCGTACGGGATGCCCCAGCATCCTGAAGAACTCGGCCTTGGCCTGGTACAGCGGAACGGACACGGCTTCCTCGGCTTCCCGACGGCGCCCCACCCGGCGCGGACATGACGGCTGTGCCCGCGGCTACCGGCGACGGGCACAGCCAGCACAGCATCTAATGAATTGCGAAATTTTGCAATTCAGCATCATGTTGCTGTCCGGCAGACTTCTCCATGCAGGCCGGAGGGCCGAGAGGAAGGCGGTGGCTGCCGGCTGCGGTCAGGCTTTCTTGACCACACTGGACTTGAGCTGCATCGCACCGAAACCGTCGATCTTGCAGTCGATGTCGTGGCCGTCGACCCCGTCGACCAGCCGGATGCCGCGCACCTTGGTGCCGGCCTTGATCCCCGAGGGGCTCCCCTTGACCTTGAGCGCCTTGACCACGACAACGGCGTCGCCGTCCTGCAGCACATTGCCGACGGCGTCCTTGACGACCCGCTCCCCGGTAACGTCCCCGCCCTGTGCGCCACTCTCGGCGGGAACCCACTCGTGGCCGCACTCCGGGCACACCACCAGGGCGTTCGTCTCGTAGGTGTACTCACACGAGCACTTCGGACAAGCAGGAAGGTTCTCGATCATCCGCTCAGGGTATCCGGCGCGGGCTTCCGGCCCGGGGGGCGAGGCCACAGCCCCAGCGTCGGGACATGCTGATGCGGAAGCCAGGCAGCCGGTCCTCCGGAGGGTCGGCGCCACAACCGGTGTGTGCCTACGCCCAGTTCTGGCGCTGGAGCCACAGGTCCTTGGCGGTGCCCGAGCCCTGGGTGAACACGTAGAGCAGGCCCTCGCTGTTGGCGATGACCGGGCTGACGTGGACCGTGCCGATGACTCCGGCCAGTGACTGGAAGGTGCCGTAGGCGCTGTCGTTCTCCTGGTTCTCCACGTCCACCCACAGCGCGTTGTCGTTGCCCTTGACCAGTACGTTGACGCGTCCGTCCTGGCCGAGCGCGGCGGTCGGGCGGTCGATGATGCCGCTGTTGATCTTGACCGAGGGGTTGAAGTTCTCGTAGTCGTCGGTCTGCCCGACCCACCAGGCGGCCTGGTCGCTGCCCCGGTAGAAGATCTGCACGCGTCCGGCGGCGTCCAGCAGCGCCGTGGGCTTGCTGGTCACCCCGGTGGTGTTGGACTGCCACGCCTCCCACGAGTCGGCGGAGTTGGGGGCCTGCTGCTGGATGGTGTACAGGGTGTCGCTCCCGCCCTTGACGGCCACCACCACGCGCCCGGTCGCGTCCAGGACCGGTGACGGGGAGGCGTAGATGCCGCCGCCCAGCGAGGTGGGCTTGCCGTACGTCTCGTACTTGAGGTCCTGGTTGCGGACGTACCACAGGGCCCCGTCGCTGCCCTGGAAGAACACCTGGATGCGGCCGTCCGCGTTGAGCACGGAGACCGGGTCGCCGCCGACGGAGGTCACGATGCTCTGCGGCGCGGCGAAGCCGCCGTTGACGGCGTTCTGGGTGATGACCTCGATGGCGTTGCCAGGAGTGCGGTAGAACACCCGGATCTTGCCGTCCTTGCCGCGGATGGCGTGCGGGGTGCCGGCGATCCGCGATCCCTGGTGCTGGGTCCACGCCGCCCACGCGCGGTTCCGCTGTTCCCAGCGGCTCCACAGGGTGTCGCTGCCGCCCCGCACGAAGACCTGCACCCGGTTGTCCGCGTTGAGGACCGGCGCCGGTTCGGCGTAGATGTCGCCTTCCAGGTTGATCCAGGTTCCCCAGTTCGTGCCGGGTGTGGTCGAGACTGCCATGTGCTTCTCCTCAGGTTCCCGCAACCGCGCTGTTGCGGTGCGTAGTTGATCCGTTACGGAGGATGACCGCTGGTGGTCCGGGGGGAACCTCGCGAGGGCGTATTCGACTGGATATCAACAGGGCGGCCGGGGATGCTCCCTTGACGCATGAGGCATGTGCCTCCGGCGCGTTCGGACCCTGTGGAGCTGCCCCGGAGGGCCGTGCGGGTCGTGATGAAACCGCAGGTCGATGGGGATCTCCAGGGAGGATGCCAATGCTCCCGCCGGGTTCGGGGAGTGCGGGGGATGTGTTTCCGCTGGGCGCTCCGGGGGTGGCCCCGCGCTCGGCGCGGTCGTCGGCGACCTGCACCGGGACAACGGCGTCCGCCTCCACCTCGGCGTCGGCGTACACGGCTGGAGCGAGGACAAGCGCGGCGTGACAGTCCTGCTCGACGACGGGGAACAGGACCACGCGGATGCCGCCGTCGTCGGTGTAGGAACCGTCCCCCGCACCGACTGGTTCTGGCACACCGGCGTCGACCTCACCGACGGGGTCCTGCGCGGCCTCACCACCCACGTCGCCGGCCCGGACGGCGACCCGGTCGACGGCATCGTGGCGGCAGGCGACATCGCTCGCTGGCCCAACCCGCGTTTCGACGACGTCCCGCGCCGCGTCGAGCACTGGATCAACGCCATCGAGATGGGCCGCCACGCCGCCGAAGCCCTGCTCCAAGGCCCTCAGGCCGCCGCCCCGTTCGCGCCGGTGCCCCGCTTCTGGCCGCACCAGCACGGAGTGCGCATCCAGTCAGTCGGTATGCCCGGCCTGGGCACCGAAATGACCATTTTGGACGGAGAGCCGACCATGCGCCGCACGGTAGTCGGCTACACGCGTCCCGGGCCGGAGGGGATCCCGGTGCTGGTGGGCGCGGTCGCCCTGGACTCGCCCCGCGCGCTGCTGAGTTACCGCGACCGAGTCGGCCACCCATTGGCCTCGGTACCAGCGCGGTACCGCGCTGCGTGACGCCCGAGCCCGACCGCCTGGGGCGTACCAGCACCCGTCGCTTCCAAGTATCCACCTTGCGATCCCACCAGCGGCAGGTCGCCGATGCCTTGACAGCCGATCACGGCATGGCCGCCACTTCCCGGGCAGCGTCCTGACCTGACGGGGCACATGCTCAGGGCCGGGACGTCTTACTTTGGCGGGATACCTTCTCCGTGGTTCACCCGGCGGCCCGCCGCCGCTGCACGGAAGGACCCGATGCTGAACGCCTCGCTCGCGGAGACACTGTCCGTGGCCTTGCTGGTGTTGGTGCTGGCCTGCGCGGTCGTCCGTCCCTTCGGCTGGCCGGAGGCGGTGGTCGCCGTCCCGGCCGCCGCGCTGGTGATCGCCACCGGGGCGATCTCCTGGGACGATGCCGTGGCCGAGGCCGGACGGCTCGGGCCGGTGATCGGCTTCCTGGCGGCGGTCCTGGTCCTGGCCCAGCTCTGCGACGACGAGGGGCTGTTCCACGCGTGCGGGGCCTGGATGGCGCGTACTGCCGCGGGCCGGCCACGCAGCCTGCTGGGCCAGGTGTTCCTGGCCGCGTCGCTGATCACGGCGGTGCTGAGTCTCGATGCCACGGTGGTGCTGCTGACCCCGGTGGTGTTCGCCACTGCCGCCCGGCTCGGCGCGCGCCCCAAACCGCACGTGTACGCCTGCACCCACCTGTCGAACACGGCCTCGCTGCTGCTGCCGGTCTCCAATCTGACCAACCTATTGGCGTTCGCGGCCAGCGGGCTGAGTTTCACCCGGTTCGCCGCGCTGATGGCGCTGCCCTGGCTGGCCGCCATCGGCGTCGAGTACGGGGTCTTCCGGCGTTTCTTCGCCACCGACCTGGATGCCGGGGCGCAGTCCCCGCCCGCCGCCGACCCGCCCGAAGTGCCGTTGTTCGCCCTGGTCACCGTGGGTTGCACGCTGGCCGGGTTCGTCCTGACCTCAGCGCTCGGCATCAATCCGGCCTGGGCGGCCCTGGCTGGCGCCCTGGCCCTCGCCGTGCGCGCCCTGCTCCAGCGCAGCACCACCCCGAAGGTGCTGCTGCGCTCCGCCTCGGTGCCCTTCCTCGCTTTTGTCCTCGCGCTGGGCATCGTGGTGCGGGCGGTCGTCGACAACGGGCTGGATGCGGCCCTGGGCCATCTCATCCCCGACGGCACCGCTCTGCCCGCCCTGTTCGGTCTCGCCGCCCTGGCCGCCGTGCTGGCGAATGTGATCAACAACCTGCCCGCGGTGCTTGTGATGCTGCCGCTGACGGCTCCGTCCGGGCCCGGAGCCGTGCTCGCGGTGCTGTTGGGGGTAAACATCGGCCCCAACCTCACCTACGCCGGTTCGCTGGCCACCCTGTTGTGGCGGCGTATCGTCCACGCCCACGATGGCGAGGTGGAGTTGAAGGAGTTCACCCGGCTCGGCCTGTATGCCGTTCCGGCGAGCCTGGGCGCCGCGGTGCTGGCACTGTGGGCTTCACTGGCCGTGATCGGAGGAGGCTGACCCATGACCGTGGTGGTCTGGATCGTCGAGGGCACCTGGTCCGCGTGTGTGGACGCCGCCCGAACCTATGCCCCGGCGGATGCCGACATCACCCTGCTCCACGTCACCGGGGCCGACATCCCGGGCGCGGCGCACGGCGCCTTCGCCGGCCTGCTCGGCCGCGGCCACCGCGAACGCGACCCCGGCAACCGCCTGGAGCACCTCGCCGCCATGTCCGCCGCCCAGCTGCTCCAGGCCGCCGCCGATCGCCTGGGCCGCCCCTGTACTCGCACCGAGCGCACCGGCCGCATCGAACGCGAGGTCGTCGCCGCGACGGAGGGCGCCGGACTGCTCATTCTGGCCCGCGACGGCGACCGCACCCGCCTCGGCCCGCACAGCCTCGGCCCCGCCAGCCGCTTCGTCGTCGACCACGCTCCGTGTCCCCTTCTGCTCGTCTGGCCAGAGACGGTCCCCGGCCTCACCACCATGCCGCCCCCGCCACCGCATTCCCCGCACCGCCGGTAAGAGAGGGCTTCGCTCGTGGCGCCGTTCCTCCGGGTCGGTCCACCTGGTCCTGGGCTGGTGACCGTGGCGGCGCGTACTGTGATGACAGCTCGCCTTGCCGCTCGAAGGTGGGTGGTGTGCCGGGAAGTCTGGTCGGCGAAGTGTCTGTCGTGCCCGGAAGGCTTGCCGTGCCGCTCACGCCCCCACCCCGCCAACGTGCTCGGACAGTCGTCCGGCTGTGCGGGGAGCTGACCTCCAGCAGGGCGCCTCACATCCGCAGGAGACTCCTCAGAGCCTTCGCCCGGGCCCCCAGCGTCATGGAAGTGGACCTCGGCAAGGTCACCTACCTTGCCCCGGCGGCCAGCGCGCTGCTGCTGGCCGCAGCCGCCGCCGCACGCCGCTCCGGTACGCGTTTCGTCATCACCCGTGCCTCGGCGCGCAGCGTGCGTGTTCTTCGTGAGCTCGGCATGCAGCGCCTCATGGATGAACCACTTGTTCCTGACCGGTAGCTTTGCGATGAGACAAGAGTCTGGCGATGTCACTCCGAAACGGCCCCTCCTCTCCGCCTCCTTCCACGCCGCAGGAGATCGTGATCCAGGAGGTCCTCACCTGCTTCGACGCCTATGCCCGTATCCGCTCGGCGCGTGGCAGCGTCCTTGGTGCCTCCCGCGTCGGCCCGCGCGAGGAAGAACGTGCCTTCAACGATCTGCAACAAGCGATCGCACGGCTCCGCACCATCTCCTGAACCCGGTGGGACCGGAGGGACCGGGATGCAGGCTGCCTGTCGTCCGGAGAGGGCGAGCTTTGTGCACACGGACGGGCCATGCCGAGCCTCGGCTGAAGGATGCATAGAACGACAGCCGTCTCGGGTGGCGGGGCGGGAAAGGGATGCTCGCGCCGTGAGCCCAAGAGCGGCCGCCGCCGGGGACGGGCCCATGCCGGCGGCGGCCGCCTCGGCGCGAGGAGGGCGCGCGGCTCCGCTGCGTCTTCCTCGCACGTTCGCCCTCTCCGACGCCCGGGGCTGCGGGAGCTGTCTCGAGAGCGGGCCGGGAGGGCGAAGGGCCGGGGTCGCGTTGTCGGCGTAGAACGCGACCTCCGGCCGCCCAACGGTGTCGGACGGTCACCTGTCGACCCGGGGGCTGGGGGTCAGCGGCGGGGTACGGACCGTGCGCGACTGAACGGTCGCACCCCTTCCGTTCCCATGTCCGAAGGTAGCGGGTGCCCGCAAGGGGTGTGAAGAGGAGCTCCAGACCACTGTGCGGAGGCGCTGCCTGCGCCACGGGCGCGTGGGCGGCATTCGAGTTCCTCGCGGTCGTCTCAGCCAGGCCGGGATCCGGTGCGATCACCTTACGGTTCCACCAGGCGGAGCTGTGGCCTCCCATGCGAGTGGGTCGCCAGCGCCGCTACTCACAGCCGGAGGGTGAACCAGGTGACCTTTCCCTGGTCGGTGGGGCGGACGCCCCAGTGGTCGGCGAGGGTGTCGACGAGGATGAGGCCCCGTCCGGACTCCTCGTCCTCGGCGGCCAGCCGAGGCTGGGGCAGATGAGGGCTCAGGTCACTGATCTCGACGGCGAGTTCGGTGTCGGTACGGCGCAGGTGCAGGACGAGGGGGCCCTCCGCGTGCTGGACGGCGTTGGTGAGTACCTCGGAGACCAGGAGCCTGGCGTCGTCAGCCCTCTCCGTGCAGTCCCACTCGGTGAGAGTCTTGACCACGAACGAGCGGCCCTCGGCCACCGCGGAGGCCACGGCCGGGAGCTGCGCGGTGGCGGTGGCCAGCGGCGCGGCCGGGAACTGGGTCAGCAGCAGAGTGACGTCGTCGTTGTGACCTTCGGCGTCGGGCAGCAACGTGGCGAGGGCATGGTCGGCGACGGCTTCGAGGCCGGCGCCGGAGGTGAAGGCGTCACTGAGGGCTGTGGTCAGCACGTCGATCTGGTGCTCGATGTCGCTGCCGGGTGTTTCGACCATGCCGTCCGTGTACAGGACGAGGGTGGCACCGGCCGGAATCGCTGCCGAAGACTGCTGGTAGAGGACGTCGCCTACACCGAGCGGCGCGTTGACGGGCGCCGGAATCCGGCGGGTGCCGTCGCCCGGGACGGCGACGAGGGTGGGCAGATGGCCGGCCGAGCAGGTTGTCACGGACCCGGTGTCCGGGGCGATGACCAGATAGCAGCAGGTGACCAGTTGGTCGGGGACGTCGAGGTCGGCGACGACCGCGTCCAGGGCCTGCATGAGCTGACGGGGCTGCATACCGGTCTTGGCCAGGGCGTGGGCGGCGGAGCGCAGCTGCCCCATTACGGAGGCCGCTTCCAGACCGCGGCCCATGACGTCACCGATGACGATGCCGACCCGCCCGGCGCCGAGCGGAATGAGGTCGAACCAGTCGCCGCCCACTCCGGCGCCCTGGGTGGCGGGCCGGTAACGGCTGGCGGTGGCCAGGCCGGGGATGGCGGGCGGGGTGCCCATCAGGCTGCGCTGCAGGGTCAGGGCGATGTGCTTCTGCTGTTCGTACAGGGCTTTCAGTTCGGCTTCGGCACGCTTGCGGTCGCTGATGTCGCGCACGATGGCGCAGGCGCCGACGACCATGCCGCCGGGGGCGCGGGTGGGCCACAGGGTGACGTCGACGTCGAGCATCCTGCCGATGCTGGTGAGCCGGAAGGTTTCGAAGTGCTCGATCTTCTCGCCCTCCTGCAGCCTCTCCAGCAACAGGATGATCTCGTCCTTGTGCTCCGGCGGCGCCAGCATGGACACGTGCCGGCCGATGGCTTCCTCGGCCGTGTAGCCGTACAGCCGTTGCGCGGCGGTGTTCCAGTAGGTGATGCGGCCGTCGAGGGTTTTGGCGAGGATAGCGTCCTGAGAGGACTCGACCAGTGCGGCGAGTTCGTTGATGCGGGCCTCGGCGGCCTTGCGTTCGCTGACGTCGCGGACGGCGGCGGAGACGAGGAGGCCGTCGCTGGTTTCCAGGGGGCTGAGGCTGATTTCGACGGGGAACTCGCTGCCGTCCTTGCGTAGCCCGTGCAGTTCCAGCCCCGCCCCCATCGGACGCACCTGCTGATTGGTGGCATAGCCGGAGCGGTGCAGTACGTGATGGGAGCGGAACCGCTCGGGCACCAGCAACTCGACAGGACGGCCGAGGAGTTCTTTGCGCGGGTAGCCGAAGAGGGTCTCGGTCTGCGCGTTGACCAGCTTGATCGTCCCGGTGTCGTCCACGATCACCATGGCGTCCGGAGCCGACTCCAGGAGGCTGCGAAACCTTTCCTCGGCGGCCTTGCGTTCGCTGACGTC
This sequence comes from Streptomyces colwelliae, assembly GCF_048158785.1. Classification (NCBI taxonomy): domain Bacteria; kingdom Bacillati; phylum Actinomycetota; class Actinomycetes; order Kitasatosporales; family Streptomycetaceae; genus Streptomyces; species Streptomyces colwelliae. The sequence goes on from NZ_JBLTJC010000012.1 coordinate 12,143, forward strand.
GCGGACGGCGGCGGAGACGAGGAGGCCGTCGCTGGTTTCCAGGGGGCTGAGGCTGATCTCGACGGGGAACTCGCTGCCGTCCTTGCGTAGCCCGTGCAGTTCCAGCCCCGCCCCCATCGGACGGACCTGCCGGGTGCCGGCATACCCGTCGCGATGGACGCCGTGATGGGCGCGGAATCGGCCCGGGATGAGCATCTCCACCGGGCGGCCGAGGAGTTCTGCCCGCAGATACCCGAAGAGTGTCTCAGTCTGCGCGTTGACGAGCCTGATCGTCCCGGAGTCGTCGACGATCACCATCGCGTCCGGGGCCGCTTCCAACAACCCCCGGAACCGGTCCTCCACCCGGGGCGACTCGAATTCACGGGCCCGTACGACGCAGTGGTGGTGTATGCACCCGGTGGACCCGGCTCCGTCGGTTGCCTCCGCGGTGATGGTGTCGCCCATGTCGGCCCCAACTGGCTAGCGCTGAAGGTGAATCGGACCATCTCAGCGCATCCCGGCCACATCCACCTCCAAGTGCCGATTACTGGCTGGGCAGCGGCCGAAGCTGCCCACTTGTGACCGACTGGCGGACCCCGTCCGGCGCCCTTCGAGATGGTCATGCTGAACTGCATACAAACCCATCAGACAGGGAATGTCCGGCGCGGCAGGCGTATGCCCGCACGTTCAGCGCCTGCGAGAACTCTCCGGTTGAGGGCCCGGCGTGATCGCCCGGGAGCCGGTGCGCGACCAGCGGTGCAAGGCCGCGAGTGTGGCAGGAGCGACTCGGCCGGACAGGGGCACGCTTGATCACGGAAGGGCAGAGGCAGCCGGGAAGTCTCCACGTCGCCGCCGCTCGATGGGCCACAGAGTCGGAACGGGGCGAGGCGAGACAGAGCGGGTCGGAAGCCGGTGCACCAGATGAGCGCGTTGGCCTTCACGCGGGTGCCGTCGGCCTACTCGACGCCTTCGGGGAGGATGCCGATGAACATCAGGCTCACCTTGCGCAGTCCGCCCCACCGGCATCGAAGACGTCGAGGCGGGCGCCGAGGCGGAGTGACGGTGTGACGCGTACGGCACGGCGGCCGGTAGCCTGCTGGGGAACAGGTAGGCGTCACGCACGAGGTGGTCGAAACGCTGCTGCGCCGCGCCGCTTTGTTGTCCCAGCTCCTGCGATCGGGTACGCACGTGACCCGCAGGAGCAGGAGACGTGGCCGCCCCCGGGCCTCTCCGGTGGCCCGCTAAGGCAGCGTACGACCCTGATCCGTATGTGATCAGTGCCAGCGCTCGGAGCGGGCCGTCGGCTGTCGGCCGGGGGCGGACAACCCCAAGCAATGCTGACCAGGTCGGGAGCCCGGGGCTCGCGCAACATCTGGCGCGACCGCTTCGATGTGTCCTTCGGCCCCGCCGAACTGACCCACATGTGACGGCGGTTCTCGGCGTCGCTGGTCCCCGGCCCGCCCCTTTCACGGCGCGCCCTCGCAAGGCCGTTGCGAAGATACCCGGGTTGACCTGCGGACGAATCATGACCAGCTATCGATGAATCGCCCGGATGCAGGGAACCCCGATCCGCGGGCTGGGCCTGCGCCTTCTCACACGAAGAGCGCGGCTGCCGCGGTGAGGGCCACGAGGAGAAGCAGAACGGGGCCGAGCGGCAGGCCGTGGTCGCGCGGTGAGCTGCGGCCGGTGGGGCGCAGGTCCGGGTGGAGGCGCAGCGCGGTGACCTCCTCGACCATGCGGACGTACGACGGACGCAGCCGCAGGCGTCGCTCGAGCCGCGGCTCGCCCAGGCCCGTCAGGTGCCAGGTGCTGCCGTCCGACCGGCGTATCTCCACGCTGCCCTCATCGGTGTACTGGGCTGCCGCCAGCCGTTCCCAGGGGACGTGCCGCACCGTCCAGGCCCCGGCCAGCCACAGGCCGGTGCTGTCCGCGGTGACGCGCCAGTTGAGGAGGATGGCCACCAGGTTGATCCATATGAGCAGCCCGAGCAGGGGCAGGATCTCCCAGCCGAAGCCGTCGGTCATAAGGGAATGCGTGAAGTAGGCGATGCCGGCTGCCACGCCTGCGGTGAGTGCCACTCCCGCGGTTCGGGCCACGGAGCCGGGTCCCCAGCGCAATAGGTGGCTGGTGGGTGTCAGCGTGGCGGCGATCCGGTCCGTCTGGGCCCGGTGGCGTGACTCTGTGGTGTCGGAGGGGGCTGCCGTGAGGGTATGGGGTGCCAGCAGTGGACCCTTGCCGGTTCGGGGGAGCCGGACCGGGCCGGCGGTACGGGTCACGATCGGGTGCCCGTCCCGGCCTGTCGTGACAAGGGCCAGTTCACCGCCCTCGTACGGAGCGCCGAGTATGACCGCTTCGTGCAATCGCGTGTCGACGACGGAGAGTTCCTCCTCCTCGTCGTCGTATTCGATGCGGTTCACGGGCTCGGCGCCGTCCGGGAGCGCCGCTGTGAGCAGGCAGGTGAAGAGCGGGGCGCGGCCTGAGCTGTTGTCGGCCGCGTAGACCCAGGTCCGACCGTCGTGATCGATGCGTTCCAGCACGCGCAGGGCCGGCACCGGTGCGCGACGCAGCGCCGCGGCACGGCGGCGGGCGAGGACGCCCACGGTGAGCAGGGACAGTCCCGGCAGTCCCGCGGCCAGGGCCAGCAGTTGCCAGCCGAAGGCGTCGTACGGCTCGGCCACCAGGCGCCGCCACGAGCCGTCCTCCAGCACTGTCACCGTGCTGCCGACGCCGTAGTCCTCCGGGTAGAACGCCGCAACGGTGATGCGCCGTGCATCGTCGGTGCGGAGCCGTACCGACTCCTCGCCCTGGCTGATCACTTTCGCTGTGATGCGTACGGCCCGGACCACGTGCTGCTCGTCCGCGCCGATCCCTCTCAGCCCCATGAGGACCGCACCGGCGGCCACAGCGCACAACAGCAGCGCGGCGGCGATCGGGAGCTTTCCTCGCGCGAGCGGGCCGACGGGCCCTGGCAGCGGGTGCCGCACTCCAGCTGCCCGCTCCGTGAGCCGACGCTGCCTGGAGCGGGCGGCCAGTCGCTCGCGGGCCGCGGCCCAGCCCAAGGCGAGAGCCCCGATCACAGCGACGTTCGCGGCCAAGGACATCGAGTCGGCGCCCGGCAGCTCTCCCCATGCCACGATGGCCGCCAGAGCGGGCGCGGCGATCAGCGTGAGCTCCGGCAGCCGGGCGAGCCAGTACAACAGGCCCACGGCCAGGCCCATCTGCACCATCCCGCCCCAGTCCGGCCCACACGGCACCGCATCACTGCACGGCGGTTCCGGCTCCACCGCGATGGCCCACACGACGGTGACCAGCAGCGCCAGCACGGACCACATCGGCCGCGCCCAGTGTGCGGGCCGGGTCCGCAGCCACTGGATGGCGTCAGCGGACGACCAGGCGGCCGTACCCGCAGGAACGGATCCCGACGCTATCGGGACTGGAGTTTCAGACACGCGAGGATTATGCGGCACAGGCCACCACGCCGACGGCCTGGGCGCGAACCATCCACCACGCTGACCAGGCCAGGACATTCGATCGCTGCGGCCTGCGCGCCGTCGCCGGCCCCGCCAGCCCGCGGTTGTGGCCCGAGAGCGGCAGCCGCCTCACCCGCAAGGAAGAGGTAGCAGGCCCAGCGGGCGGCGTCCGCCTCCACCATCGCGGATTTCGGCTCCGTCCCGGCCTGTGCACACGCTGTGGACGGCAGGAGGAAGTGGAGCGAACATCGGCCTGCGGCGGCGGGCCTGTTTCGCATCCGCCGGACCGAGAGAGTGACGACTTGGGCGGCCGTCGCCTCCCTGAGGCAGCAGTTGGCGGACATGGGGTCTGAACGGCTGAGGCAGCGGCCGGGACTGTGCTGGTGGCCGTGGTGGCGCGTAGGGTGACGGCAGCTCACCTCGCCGCTCGGGGGTGGGTGGTGTGCCGGGAAGCCTGGTCGGCGACGTGTCAGTCCGCGTTCGAAAGGCTTGCTGTGCCGCTCATGCTCCCTCCACGCTCTCGTGCGGTCGTCCGGCTGCGGGGCAAGTTGACCGCCGGGGATGCTCGTCGTGTCCGGAGGCAACTCCTGAGAGCCGGGCCCCGGCGTCGTGGAAGTAGACCCCGGCAAGGTCACCTCTATGGCCCCGGAGACCTGCGCGCTGCTGCCGGTCCCTGCAGCCGGTCCCGTGTGCGGTTCGTCATCGCTCGGGCTTCGCCCCGCAGCGTGCGCGTTCTCCGGGAGCTGGGCGTGCACCGTCTGATGGACACACTGCTTCGTCCCGATTCGTAGCCTCGCCATGAGATAGGAGTTCGGCCATGTCACTCCGAAACGGACCCTCCTCCACACCTTCCCCCACGCCGCAGGAGTTGGTGATCCAGGAGGTCCTCGCCTGCTTCGATGTCTATGCTCGCGTCCGTGGGGCGCGTGACAGTGTCCTGGCCGCCTCCCGCGCCGACGCGCGGGAGGAAGAACGCGCCTTCAATGAACTGCGGCAGGCCATCACACGGCTCCGCGCAATCTCCGGGCCCGGGTGACACCAGACGGGGTTCAGGCTGTCGGCCCCTTCAGTCATCGCCGGCGTCTGGGGCTTGGCAGGGGTGAGGCGGTCAGGACTCGGTACTGGTCTGGAGGGTGGTGTCGTGGGAATGACCCCGCCGAGGCCCGTCAGGCTGCGTGTGCCCGCCGCTTCGGCAGTCGGTCTTCGTCCAGTTCAGTGTGCTGCGAGGCGGTTGTACCCGTAGTAGACGCCGAGTTGGCTTCCGCCTGCCTGGGTCTCGGCTGAGTCGGTCATCTCGGCGGAGAAGTCGTCCGCCGGCGCGGTTGCGTCGTAGGCGTGGCGTGCGGCGCCTTCATAGCGGTAGTCCGTTAAACCCGGCGGTAGAGATCAAGGGGTTTGCCGGTGGTGACCGCGTCGAGGAGGGCCTGGAGTTCGAGCGGCGGGTCCTTGTCGGTCCAGGCGCGCCACCAGCGGGTCAGGGTGATCGCCGGGGTGAGCCAGGAACGGACGGCGCGTAAGGCCCTGGGCCAGCAGGGCGGTTGGGGCTGGTGGGGTGTAACGGATCCCCCTCTCTGCTCCCTCGTCGGGACAGGGGTCCGGTGCGGTGGCGGCGAGCGGTCCGGGCGGAGCGAACCACTGGTCCCAGCAGAAGGAGAAGGCGCAGTTGACCAGGGTCTGATGACGTTGGATGGCAGCTGCGGAGCGGACCTGGAAGTCGGCCCAGCCGAGTTCGTCCTTGATCTGTTTGTAGCTCTGCTCGATCCAGGGCCGCAGACCGTAGAGCCGGACGATCTCGGCGAGGTCGGCCGGCGGGTGCGTACTGTCGGCGGCGTGCGGGGCGTCGGGGTGGGGCAGGTTGGTGGTCAGGTACCAGGTGGCCTTCTCCGGCAACAGGCCCGGGTCGGTGGTCGCCACGACCAGGCGGCAGGGACTGTGCGGGCCGTAGCCGCCCAGGCGGGCGTCGGCGGCCCACCACGTCTCGGTGTGACCGTCCCGGAACCGCCGTTCTACTGGTGTCCAGTCGCCGGGATGGTCGGGGTCGGTTCCGGTCAGGGCGCGGGCGGCATCGATCGGGGTGTGCGGCTCATCGGCGCGGGCCCAGGTGCCGCGGTGCGGTTTGAGCGCGACGACGTAGGGAAGACCGGCGTCGCGCAGGGCGAGGTACCAGTCGTCGCTGACCGAGTAGGCGCAGTCGGCGACCACGGCCCGGCAGGCGAAGCCCGCCGCCTTGCCCCGTGCCGCGAGCGCGGCGGAGATCTGCGGTTTGGTGCGGAAGTCCGGGTCGGCCCGGCCGCGGCGGAAGTGGTGGGCGGGGGTGTAGGGCTGCGCGTGCAGCGGGTAGTACACCCGCCCGTCGGTCCACACGGTGGTGACCGTAACGATGCCGTTGTCGGTCTTGCCCAGCCGGCCCAGCCACTGCCGGCCCACGTGCGCCGTGGCCGTGCCGTCCTTGCGGTCTCCGGAGTCGTCGATGACCAGCACACCCCGATCGTGTGGGGCGGTGGCCGGATCAGCGCAAATCAGCTCAAGGCGCCGGTCGTTGATCTTCGCTGCGTCCCAGGTGGACTCCGACAGGAAGAACTGCAGTCGCTGCACTGCTGCGTCCTTCGAGCCGGTCACCGGCTCAACGCCGGCGAGGCAGGTCAGCGTCTTATTGCGGTCACGCGGCGCCAGCAGGGCAGTGAGGTACTCCCGCAGGCCGCGACGCTGGGCCAGCGAGACCAGCAGGTCATCAAAACAGGCCGCGTACTTCTCCAGCGGGCCCGGCGCAGGCGGGCAGACACGTCGCTCGGTCATCGCTCCCCTCCTTGAACGAAACGCCCCTCCCTCCCCCTCTATGAAAGCCCTGAGCCGACGTCAAGCCCTACTACCGCCGGGTTTAACGGACTACCGGTAACACGTAAATGGTGTCGGCTAAAGACATTTTAAGTTGCATTCTCACTTGGCGGATCAAGCAGGCGGCTGCCCACCAGAATTACCGAGGGAACTAATCACCGAACCCGAGTAACGCATGTCCGTTTTCTCAGTCTTTCGCAGAACGAAAACACGAACCATCACAAGAATGCTGGGCCCAGTCAGAATCGCAGTCCCCCACCATTGCCCGCGAATCCCGAAATAGATTCCGCCCCCCAGGGAACTCAACGCGATAACAAACCCAGAGACGAGACCGAGCAAGTCCAAAGCATGTTTATGCTTATGCTTCATCGTCGCCAACTCATGATCCCTCTGCATCTGGGGCTCCAGAGCCCGTAAGGCAGCCCTTAAATGAGCAGGGGGAAGTTGCGCCCACTCCCTCGCAAACTGCAACGCACGAGCCTCTGACGATTCGTCTGGTAGCAGGTCAGGCACGATCACGCCCCGGTTCTTCGCCAGCGCCGCCCGGGCCACCGTTTCTTCCGCCCGGCCCCAAGGCCGTCTCAGGGGGGCCTCCCAGGAGTGTGAATAGGTCCCGAAGGCCTATTGATAATTCAGCCGCTGCGTACCTAATTTCAGGGCCAGTACCCAACTCCAACACGCCTCCCATTTGCTCTTCAAGTGCATCCATGGCCTCTTCGATGACGACCTCACGTTCATCATCTTCACCCACTCGAAGGCCTGGAGTTCTTGAATCTTTCCGAGGCGATTCATTGAGACGTGATCTGGCAACCCTCCTGTGCGCAAGCCCTTCAGGCGTAAGGATAGGGGCGGCAAAAATGAGGGCGAGATGGAAAATCGATTGAAATCCCACACCCATCACGGAAGCTTGCCACTTACCCACAGAAGATGAGGGTACACCGATTACCGCAACCATGATTCCAGAGAGAATAACCTCCGGAAGCTTCATGAGTATCATGACCCCGAAATCACTCAAAGACCACTCGAACAGTGGCGTTTTCATAAGGCGGGGACCTACAAAAATTGCTCCCAAAATGATTAAGAGCAGTGCGCTGCCGCTGGCCCAGAGACTTGCCTCTAACGGTTTCACGTCAGCAGCGTAGCCCTCCAAACCAACGGACGGGAAGCCGCCGGAGTCCAAATAAGCACTACAGGAGATCGAATATTTGTCCTACGCGAGCATGGATGAACTCAGGGGGCGACTTGATTGGGAACTACCGGTAGTCCGTTAAACCCGACGAGGGAGCAGAGAGGGGGATCCGTTACACCCCACCAGCCCCAACCGCCCTGCTGGCCCAGGGCCTTACGCGCCGTCCGTTCCTGGCTCACCCCGGCGATCACCCTGACCCGCTGGTGGCGCGCCTGGACCGACAAGGACCCGCCGCTCGAACTCCAGGCCCTCCTCGACGCGGTCACCACCGGCAAACCCCTTGATCTCTACCGCCGGGTTTAACCTCGCGCTTTCATGGAGCGGGCTGTCCGGCAGGCGGTCAGGAAAGCAGAAAGTGCCCCTGACCAGCAAGAATGAGGATTGTCGAGGTCCTTGTTCCTGCCACCGCCGGAGGCACTTCCCAGGTGAAGCACTCTATCGGGTCCTACCCCCGCGTCCGTGTCCAGGACGACGGCCGCCAGGTTGTCTCCCAGGCCGGTTCGGTCCTGCTCGTCGAAACGGTCCGCAAGACCGGCCTTGACCAGGCCATATCCCAGGCTCTGGCTCCGTGGCGCAAACCGCGGGCCGTCCACGATCCCGGCAAGATCCTCCTGGACGTTGCCCTGGCGGTCGCACTGGGCGGGGACTGTCTCGCGGACGTCGCGATGCTGCGGTGCGAGCCGGCCGTCTTCGGCCCGGTCGCCTCCGACCCGACCGTCTCCCGCCTGATCGACACCCTCGCCGCCTCCGGGGAGAAAGCCCTGCAGGCCATCCGGTCCGCACGGTCCGAAGTCCGTTGCCGTGCCTGGTCGTTGGCCGGCAAGAACGCCCCGGACGCCGACGGCCAGGTCGTCATCGATCTCGACGGCGTCCTCGTGATCGCCCACTCCGACAAGGAGGAAGCGGCCCCGACCTGGAAGAAGACCTACGGCCATCACCCCCTGACGGCCTTCCTCGACCACGGACCAGGCGGAACCGGTGAGCCCGTTGCCGCCCTCCTGCGACCGGGAAACGCGGGCTCGAACACGGCAGCCGACCACATCACCACCGCCCAACTCGCCCTGGCTCAACTGCCCAAGCACTACCGACGGGGGCGGCAGACCCTGATCCGCACGGACTCCGCCGGCGGCACCCACGACTTCGTTTCCTGGCTCGCCCAGCGGGGGCGCTGGCTGTCCTACTCGGTCGGCATGGTGATCACCGAAGCGATCCACGAACACGTGCTGAAGGTCCCCGCCTCAGCCTGGACACCGGCTGTTGAGACCGACGGTGAGGCCCGTGACGGAGCCTGGGTCGCCGAGCTCACCGGCACGCTCCTTAACGGCTGGCCCAAGGGCATGCGGCTGATCGTACGAAAGGAACGGCCCCATCCTGGCGCTCAGTTGAGGATCACGGACGCGGACGGCATGCGGATCACGTGCTTCGCGACCAACACCACCGGCCGGCCGATCGCCGCACTCGAGCTCCGACACCGGCTGCGGGCCCGGGCCGAGGACCGGATCCGGGCCGCCCGCGCCACCGGCCTGCGCAACCTGCCCCTGCACACAACAGCCCAGAACAAGGTCTGGCTGGAGATCGTCCAGATCGCCCTCGACCTGCTGGCCTGGATGTCCATGCTTGCCCTCACCGGCAAGGCCCGACTCTGGGAACCCCGCCGCCTGCGATTCCGCCTGTTCTCCGCGGCCGCTCAGCTCGTCACCACCGGCCGACGCAGGATTCTCCGTCTCACCCGGCACTGGCCCTGGACCGACGAGATCACCACCGCCCTCGAACGGCTCGCGCTTCTGGCCACCCCCGGCTGATCAGCACTTCCGCCATCCCGACGACAACACCACCCGCCCCCGGTCGTGGAACCCGGCGCCCACCCGACGCGACAACGGGGCCGTCGGCCTGCCCACCATCAGCTTCAGAAAGCGAAAGGGTCCACCGACTCCGTCGGCGGACCCTCGCGAAAGATCGAGGCTAACGGACTACCGATAGGTGGTGGCGAAGGGGAATTCGTCGCAGTCGAGGCTGGCTGTGCCGTAGTTGGGGATGCAGCCGCCGGTGCTTTGATGGCACGATCCGGCAAGGCGGTCGCCCTCAGCCCGTCCTCAGAGAAGCCTCAGGGTTCCGCCAAGGAGAACCCGGTGGCAGGAACCATGATCGAGCTGTCCAACCTTGACTGACCGAACCGCCAGGTGACGCCGATCCATGGCGACTGACACCGCTGCGCAGGGGTTCGACCGGCCCGCTTCCTGGTCGGGTCCGACCAGGCGGGCACCAGCTCATGCCTGCCTTGTCAGGCACGCGTACTGCGCCCTGTATGCCCCGGCCCGGGAGGGCCGTTCGAATACAAGCCCGTCGTCGCCCACCGCGCGGACAACTGGCGGTTCCGGCCAATGCCACAGACCGAGAAACGGAGTTCCCATGATCCACAAGAGCAAGTACCCGGATGTCCCCGACATCGACCGTCCCCTCCATGAACGCGTGCTCGGCGATGCTGCGCGGCGTGGCTCGCGGCCCGCCATGGTGGACGTGGCCACTGGACGCACACTGACCTACGGCGAGTTGGCAGGGCTGGTCCGCAAGCTCGCGGCGGGTCTTGCCGCCGAAGGCATCGGCAAGGGGGATGTGGTCGCGCTGCACTCGCCGAACACGATCCTTTTCCCCGTGGTCCTTTACGCCGCCACCACCGCGGGCGGGACGGTGACCACGCTGTCGCCGTTGGCCACGCCGGCCGAGATCGCGAAACAACTGATCGACTCCGAGGCGCGGCTGATGGTGAGCGTGTCGGTGCTGATCGAGACCGGGCGGGCGGCGGTCGGGGTGGTCAGGCGCATGACCGGACGCGACATCGAGATCCTGGTCTGTGACAGTGCCGACGGTCACCGGCCGGTGCTGGGGATGCTCAGCGACGGCGAGGTGCCGGCGTTCGAGACTGATCCGGCCGTGGACATCGCCGTGCTGCCCTACTCGAGCGGCACGACGGGTGTGCCCAAGGGCGTCATGCTGACCCACCGCAACCTGTGCACCAACCTCGATCAGGTGGACGCCCTGCATCGGGTCGGCGAGGGCGACCGGATCATCGCGATCCTGCCCTTCTTCCACATCTTCGGGCTGACCGCGCTGCTCAACAACGCACTGCTGCGCGGTGCGACCGTGTATGTGCACGCGCGGTTCGATCTCGACGCGTTCCTGAGCAGCCTGGAGCGCGACCGCATCACTCACGCATACGTCGCCCCGCCAGTGATGCTGGCGCTGGCCAAGCACCCCGCGGTCGGACATCTGGACCTGTCACATCTGCGGCGGATCATCTGTGCCGCGGCGCCGCTGGACGCCGGGGTGCAGGCGGCAGCGGCAACCCGGCTGGGCGTGGAGATCGGGCAGGGGTACGGCATGACCGAACTGTCCCCCGTCTCTCACCTCCATGCCGACGGCGACGTCGATGAACCCGCCGCCTGTGTCGGACGCCTGCTCCCGTCGACCGAGGCGCGGCTGGTCGACCCGGTCACCTGGCTGGACGTGGCGGCGGGCGAACCGGGTGAGGTATGGATCCGGGGGCCGCAGGTGATGAAGGGCTACTTCGGCCGCCCGGAGGCCACCGACGCGACGGTGGACGCGGAGGGCTGGCTGCACACCGGCGACATCGGGCGGGTCGACGAGGACGGGAACTGGTTCATCGTCGACCGGGTCAAGGAACTCATCAAGTACAAGGGCTACCAGGTGGCGCCGGCCGAACTGGAAGCGATCCTGGTGCAGCATCCCGGCATCGCGGACGCGGCCGTGATCGGCGTTTACGACGAGGAGGGCAACGAGATACCCAAGGCGTTCGTGGTGCCGATGACGGGGGTGCCGATATCCGCCGCCGAGGTGATGGCCCACGTCGCGGGCCAGGTCGCCCCGTACAAGAGGATCCGCCGGGTCGAGTTCATCGAGGCGGTGCCGAAGGCGGCCTCCGGAAAGATCCTGCGGCGCCAGCTGAGGGACCGGGAGCCAGCGCGCTCCTGAGACCCAGGCCGTACCTGCCGCCCCGGCGCTCGGGCCGACCCAGAGAGCCCACAACTCCCTTAATATGAAGGGATGTTGTAGAGTTTTCGTGTGGACGGCGCGGTTTATCGGTTCGGGCAGTACGCGTTGGACGCGGACCGCCGTCGGCTCAGCCGCGGTGGACAGCAGGTCGATGTCGACCCCCGGGCCCTCGAATTGCTGTGCCTCCTGGTCGAGCACCGCGACCGTGTCGTGTCCGAGGACGAACTGCGCGACAGGATGGGGCGCGGACGCACGGTCAGTGAGACCACTCTCGCCACGTGGCTGCGCACGGCCCGCCTCGCGATCGGCGACAGCGACACCGGGCAACAGCTCATTCGCACCGTGAGCCCGCACAGCCATCAGTTCGTCGCGACTACGACAGTGGTCCCCGGCACGCCGCTCTCTCCTCCCGGCGCCGCACCCGTCACGGAGGCCGATCACGAGGTCATCCGCTTCTGCCGGTCGGTCGACGGCACCCGCATCGCCTACGCCCTCACCGGCGAAGGCCCGCCCCTGGTGAAGACCGCCAACTGGCTGACCCACCTCGACCTCGATCGGACCAACCCGATGTGGGCCCACTGGTTCGACGGCCTCACCCGTGGCCGGCAACTCATCCGCTACGACGAGCGGGGCTGTGGGCTCTCCGAGTGGACGGTGCCCAGTTTCACCCTCGACGACCTGGTCGACGACCTCGATTCCGTGGTCGACGCCGCCGGCCTGGACCGCTTCCCGCTGCTCGGCGTGTCACAGGGCGGTGCGGTGGCGGTCGCCTATGCCGCGCGCCGTCCCGAGCGGGTCAGCCATCTGATGCTCACCTCGGCCTACGCCAGGGGGCTGCAGATCCGCGCGGGCAGTGACGCCGAGCGCGATGCCGCCGAGGTCGACCTCAACATTGCCCGCGCCGGATGGCGTTCGCAGGACAGCAGCTTCCTGCGCTACTTCGCCTCCCAGTTCCTCGCCGACGCCACTCCCGCTGAGTGGGACGCGTTCGCCGCCTACCAACGGCAGACGACCTCGCCCGCCAACGGCCTCCGCTTCCTTGAGGAGTTCACCCGCATCGACGTCTCGGGCATCGCTCGCGACGTGATCTGCCCCACACTGATCATCCACGCCCGCGACGACGCGCGCGTCCCCGTCGCACAGGCCCTGGAACTGGCCACGCTCATCCCCGACAGCCGGCTGATCCTGCTCGAAAGCCGCAACCACCTGTTCACCGCGGACGACCCCGCATGGCCCACCTTCCTCACCCACCTCTACAACTTCCTCTCCGAGTAGCCCGGCAGACGGAACGCCTGCGCTGACGAGAGGGCCCCGCGCGGCGCGGTGCACGGCCGTATCGGCGACTGCGTGCGGATGCCGGTCGCGCTCCGGTGGGTGTGGCGGTCGCACAGTCCGTGGCCATGCCGGGAAGAGATGGGCGACGGGCGAGGGCCCACCTGCACAGCGTCGGCCGGTGGGCCCCTGTTGCCCGCCAGGTGACGGTTACTGCTGGATCTCGGTGACGTCGGATTCGGTCAGGATCTTGAGGTCGATCCCCATGTCCTGTGCGGCCTTGATCTCCTCGTCCGAGAACTTGCGGGCGACGACGATCTTGGTGGCGTCGAGGTGCGGGAAGGTGCGACCCACGTAGTAGCCGGAGTTCAGCCTCAGGTTCGCGTCGGTGACCAGGGTGCCGTCGCCCCGGATCGGGACCAGCAGATGAGTGTCGGTCCACAGCGCGCCGGCATGGTCGGCGGGCACGTCGTACGACACGCTCACCGCCTTGTTCTCGAAGGTGGACACGCTGTAGCGCGAGGCGTACCCGAGTTCGAGGGACGCGCTCACCGTGGCTTCCGCATAGGAGCTGGCCCCCATGCCGAAGGGCTTGGCCGACGCCTCCACGCCCGCGGTGACGCTGACGGAGATCCCGACGTTCTGCGAGAACTCCTGCCCCCTCTCCTCCGAGACGCCTTGCTGGATCTCCTCGAGGATCGTCCCGCTGCCCGAGCCCCGGTAGTCCACGTGGCGGACGAGATCGTACTGACGCTTGCGCTGGATCTTGTAGAAGGGCGAGTTGGCCACCTTCCACGCCTCGGTGCGCCCATCGTCCTTGACCATGTGGTACGGCACGGTCACGGTCCGGTCGGTGACGATCGCCTGGGCCGGGGGCGGGTTGTAGGACGTCAGGGTCATCTCCGGGGCGTAGCCGGTCTTGTCGACGGCGGCCGGCAGGTCCAGCACCCAGGTCACGGCCGTCGGCGCGTGCGGCGTGTCGGGTCCGCAGCTGAAGGTGGCGGCCGGCAGGAGCAGATGCTCCTCGGTGTCGTCCGCCGGGAACAGCGGGGTCGTGACGGCCCAGAGGGCCTCCCCCGAGCCATTTACCCGAAGCGGGAGCCGGCCGAGTTCGCCGCGGCGTACATAGGCGCGTCCTTCGTGCACCTGCTTGACGCACACGAGGCCCAACTCAGAGACGCGGGGCTTGACAGCCCCCGCGCTCGTGTGCATGGTCACCACGTCTCCCAGGGCGACGTAGCCGGCGGGCGGGACGGGCCGCCAGATGTCGGCGTCGCGGGACGTCCAGGGGTCAAAACGGCCCACCTTCTGGAAGTCCACGGGCGGCCGGAGCAGGTCCTGGCCGGAGGAGAGGTCCTTGACCAGGAGCCCTCCGAACTCGCCGCCCGGCCACGTCGTCGAAGATGCATTGTTCGCGAAGACGGCGCCCAGGGCGCGCCATTGCCCGTCCCCCGCGGGGACTCCGGCCGGGAAGTACGGGTACGTGTTCGCGTGCCACTGCGTGGTGTAGGCGACCTCCAGGTCGCCGTAGCGCTGAGTGATCATGTGTCTGGGTTCCCCCTGTGGTGTTCCGAAATGGCGTCCGTGAAGGCGTCGAACGGCTTCACGGACGCCCGTGGTCTTGCCGGGCTGGCACCGCGCCGACCTGTGCGAATGGTGTGCGACTAGCCGATGACGATGTCGCAGTCGGCCCTGCCGTGGTCGGCGATGTCGGCGAAGTCCGCCTGGATGTTCGGGTCGTACGCCGCCGAGCTGATGGTGCGGGTCTTCTTGCCGGGCACGGCCTTGTCTCCGGTGGCGTGCGTGACGGTCGCCGCGTCCCACGTCAGATCACAGGTCCAGTGGAACGTGCGGACGAGGAGGTGCGAGTTGTGCCCGGTCCCGGTGATCGACCAGTTGCCGTCCGCGTTGACCACGAAGGAGACGCTTCCACTGACGCCCCGGCTGCTGTCACTCGCGGCGAACGTGACCGACTGGCCGTCCGCCGAGACGACCTTGGTCGTGTCGTTGGCCTGCGCGGGCACCGTTCCCAGCAGCAGGGCACCCAGCCCCGCCCCCGAGGCGATCAGCAGCGCCAGCCCCCGTCGAGTCCGAATTGTGCCGGACGTCCTGGTGTTGTCGAGTCGCATCGACTGTCCCTCTTCTCTCGTGTCTCTCTTGGATGAAGGCCAGGCTTGGGTGCGAGGTTCGTCAAGAGCCCCTCGGCCTGGCGTAGTTCGAGCTTCGGCCATACCCCGGTCTGGAGCTTGGGGGCGGTCTGAGGCTTCCCTGAGGGCGAGCTGAGGGCGCGCGTCCTCAGGTTGCGTGCCGAGCGGGTGCGGGGTGTCCCGAACGGGGCCTTCACGACGTGTAGGGGAGGGGGAGAGCAGCAGGGGACGGCCTCGGTGCCCGAGCACCAGAGCGGTGAGGTGGCGGTCACCGATCTCGTCGGTTGCTACCGCGGGCAGCCGATTGCGTAGTCTGGCTCCGGCCGGCCACCCGCTTCGAGGTCATTCCGCCAGGAAGGCGTCGATGTGGGTGAGGAACTCGTCCCAGGCCGGTTCGAACGCGGTCAGCAGGTGACTACGGCTCTTGAGCACGACCAGCCGGCTGTCCGGAATGAGCGCGGCCAGTTCACCGGCCTGCGAGACAGGCACCCGCTCGTCGTCCCGCGAGTGGATGATCAACGTTGGGCACTGCACCCGGTGGGCGATGTCGGACACATCGATCCGGGCGAACTCCTCCAGGAAACGCACCCCGTTGGCGGGCGACGTCGTCTGCCGCTGGAAGGTGATGAACTCCTCCCACTCCTGCGGCGTGCCCTCGGGCAGGAACTGGGAGGCGAAGACCCGCAGGAATTTGGCGTCCTGGTGGAGCCATCCGACCCGGGCCAGATCCAGATCGAGAGCCGCTTCGTCGCGCTCCGTCCCGTTCTGGGCTCTTACCTGGCGTCCCCGGGCGTAGGCGCCGGCGAGGATCAACCGGCTGACCCGCTCGGGATGGCGTACGGCGTAGGCCACGGCAACCGCACCGCCCTGCGACACACCGAGCAGGGGGAAACGGTCGAGCCCCACGGCATCGACCACGGTTTCGAGATCGTCGACCCAGTCGTCGAACGTGAAGCCGGGCACCGCCCAGTCCGACAGGCCGCACCCCCGCTCGTCGTACCGGACCAGTCGGCGGCTGCGCGCGAGACCGCGCAGCCAGTGCGACCACACCGGCGTCGTCCACTCCAGGTCGAGGTGGCTCATCCAGTTGGCCGCCTTGAGCAAAGGGGGGCCCGACCCGACGGAGGCATAGGCGATCCGGGTGCCGTCGCCTGCCCGGCAGAACCGGATCGTCTGACGGTCGGCGCCGATGGGGGCAGGTGCTGGCGGCGGCTCGGCACCGTGTTCTTGACCGGATTCGGCCGAAGGGCCGCCTCCGACGGCCTCCGCCGGGGCCACGAACTGGTATCCCCGCCGGTGCACAGTGCGGATCACCTGCTGCCGGCTGCCGGTGTCCCCCACGGCCAGCCGCGCGGTCCGCAGTGCCGTGGTCAGGGCAGCCTCGCTGACGAAGCGGTCACCCCACACCTCGTCCAGCAACTCGTTCTTGGTCACCACCCGGTCCCGGTGCGCGACCAGACGGCACAGAAGGTCCAGGGCCCGGGGCTCGACGTGAACCGACTCACCGGCTCGGTGGAGCTGATGCCGAGCCAGGTCCAGCTCGTACTCCCCGAAGCGATACTTGTCCCCCTCCACCTTTGCAGCGTACAACCCTCCTCCCTGGACGTACACACACGCGAGCGCGCCATGACCGGACAAAAGATCAACTGCCTTGGTCGGTCGGCATATTGACCAGGGGGCAGCAACCTGCCGACCGGCTCCAAGAGGTGGTCTCGCGTGCTGCCATTGCTGCCAGCTCGGTACGGAGGTCATCAAGGAAGCATCAAGTGGCAGGTCACAGGCCATACTTGACGAGGAGGGGCCGACCGGCCGTGGGATGGTTCGATGCGGGAAAGGTGGCGTCCGGTGAGCAGTGCGGGCAGGGGACTGGGGAAGGTCGAGGTGCGGCTCAAGTGGGACCCGAGTCCTCTGGGGGAACAGCCTCGGCATCTCGACATCATCGCCGCGACCTACTCCGCGGACGCCCTTTACGGGCGGCCGGTCTATGTCGTCCACTACGACAGCCGGTCACCCGACGGCACCATCAACATGCGCCGGCACAGCCGGACCGGGCTGGGCCTGGGATACGTCGAGGCCATGAGTCTGGAGTTCGACCGGCTGGCATCCGCCTACGGCCGGGTCGTGGTGGGGGTGGCCATCCATCAGGACGGCGGGCGCCGGACATTCGGCAACATGGCCAATGCCGGCGTACTGGTCGTCGAGGGATACAGGGAACTACTGGCAGACGACTTCGCCCGGGTCGCCGACTCGACCGCCACGACGGTCGCGGAGTTCACGAGGGACGGCTCCGGTACCTGGGAGTTCCACGACATGATCCAGGGCTTCGACAGCGATCCGTCGGTCTTCACCTTGGAAATGGGCGGCGCCGAGCCGTCCGGACCGGACGACACTCCGGGCACGCGTCCGGCCGGGACGATGTGAGCCCGCGCGCGAGACGCGCGGCTTTGTCGCTCGGTATGTGGTGGGCGCTGCTCGCCTCGGTCCTCTGGCTCCTGGGCAAGGCACTCGCAGAACCCGCCTCGCCGGGCCGGTGCGCGGCTTCGGCGGTCTTCCTCGTCGCTCTCGGGGAGGCCGGCGACTGGCTGCGTCGACGGTGGCGCTCCCGCCGGTTCCGATGACCCGATGCGGTGGCCCGGCCTGCCCTTCGCGGCGGAATCCGGGCTGGCCTAGGTCGGCACGTGGAACGTCTCCGGGCGAGGCCCGGCGCTGGTGAAGTAGGCGGCCCGCGCCCGCTTGACGCGTTCTCGGGTGGTGCCGTGCTCTGCGCCGTCGAGGTTCAGGGGCGGGCGGAGCCGGGAGATGAGCCTTGTCTCAGGGGAACGGGATCGGGGTGCTCGCACCAGGTGAGGCGGAGGCGTTGGCGCATGCAGCCGGTAAGGCGTTGCTCGTCCCCGGGGATCAGGACGACACGGTCGGTCCACGTGGTGCAGTACTCCTCCACCGGCATCAGCAACCCGGCCAGTGCGCGACGCAGGGTGGACCGGCCTGAGTCTCTGATGTGGTTGGGGACGATGCGGGTCCGCAGCCGCTTGGCCTTGCCGAGCCAGAGGAGGCGCTGCCCGGGAGAGCTCTCATTCGCCGGCCCGCCGACGGTGGCCACCGCCTCTGGCGCGGCCCACCAGGCGTACAGGCCCGTGGTGATGGGCAGGGCTGCGACTGCTGCGCGCAGGTCATGTGGCTTGGCGTGCGGGTCGGCCGCCGCCTGCAGCACGGTTGCGTCGAGCATGGGCGCACCCTAGACGTGGCGGAGCCGATCCGTCACAGGTTCGGTCGCTGTCGACGTCCGGCCGGAGTCCTTGCTCAGGATGCGGCGCGCCCGGCGTTCCACGAGGACGGGGACGTAGGTCCGGATGGGAAAACCCTTGAAGAAGGAGCGGGCGATGTCGACGGCGATTTCGATCTCACTTGGCGTGCGGTTGTCGCTGTACGAGGTCTTGAGGTGGTCGGTGAGGTGGTCGATGGCGACGTCCTCGTCGGGTTCGATCAGCATGACTCCCCTTGATGTCGGGGCTCGGTGAATTCCAGGGTGGGGCCCGCGACAGCGCCGTTGGACATTCCTCGGCGGGCCGGTTGCCCGCGTTGGCGGCACTGCCGCCGGGCCCCAATATGGGACGGTAGCAGAATAGTTCGGTAGCCGATGTAATGCCGGGGTCATGTGCACGCAAATGACTCGCTCAGGACGGGGGTCGTTGCTTTGCCGAGCTCGCATGGGAGCGGGCCCGCCCGGAGGCCGTATGGTCACGGCCGAACGTCTGGCGGCTCGCGGTCGGCACGGTGTGCTTCGGGGCGCTCGCGGGGCAGCTCTCCCCGCGCACCTCGTCCGGTACGGGCGGCGGCCTGGTCAGCATGGTGCGAGGTCTGGGTACGGCGCTGGGCCTCGCGCTCGCGCTGCACCTCGGCGGCGGGACCTCGGCAGTCGCCGTCGGCTCGGCCTTCCCGGGGGCCGCATCGACCGGTTGCAGGGCGGGTGCGTACCCGGTGAGCTGGCATGCGGCCGCCGGGGCGCCCGACGCGTTGACGGCCGGTACGGAAGTCGTGGTCACCGCCGTGACCGCGACCGGGGCGGTTGCACTGCAGGCGTGCTGGCTGTCGGCAGCGGCGGTGGTGCGGGGCCGTGGTGGCGCCGCGTCAGGGCCGGCTGGGCGTCAGGGTGTTCCGCCGTAGTGGTGGGTAGGCCGGGCGGCCGGTGAGCAGCCGTTGGATGAGGAAGCCGAGTGCGAGGGTGGCGGCGCCGGCTGCCGCGTCGGTGACGAAGTGGTTGGCGGTGGCCAGGATGACGGTGAAGGTCGCCACCGGGTAGCAGGCGCCCAGTATGCGCACCCAGGTGCGGCGGGCGAGGAAAGCCAGGGTCAGGCCGGCCCAGGCGGACCACACGATGTGCACCGAGGGCATGGCGGCGTACTGGTTGGACAGCGACGCCACGTCGCCGGAAGCCCAGGAGCCCCAGGTGTGGTGGACGACCACCGTGTCGATGAACCCCTGCCCGGCCAGGAGGCGGGGCGGTGCGGTGGCGCAGAAGGCGAAGCCGATCAGGGCCAGCAGGGTGGCTGTGTAGAGCGCCGTACGCACGGAGCGGTAGCGGCCGGGGTGCCGAACGTACAGCCACACCAGCACACCGATGGTCACGCTGAAGTGCAGGGTGGCGTAGTAGTAGTTCATCCCCACGATCAGCCAGCCGACCCCGTCGGCGACGTGGTTGACCGTGAGTTCGATGTCTACGTGCAGTTGCTGCTCGGCGTGCAGGATGGCGTGGGCGCGGTGCAAGGCGGCGGTGCGGTGGGCGGGGACGGCATTGCGGGTGAGGGTGTAGGCCCAGTAGAGCAGCGCGGTACAGACCAGCTCCGTCCATAGGCGGGACCGGTCCAGGGGGCGCAGTCTCGCGGGCAGCAGTGGACCGACGTGCCATCGGGCAGGGGTTTCGCCGGCGGTGGCGGGTGTGGCCTCGGGCACCGTGGTCACACCCGTTCCCGGCCGGACGGGCCATCCATGATCGATGTAAGCGCGTTCTTCCGATCCTCGCCGGGCGGGTAGGGGGCGTCGTCACCGCTGCGGGACCGGCGGGTGGTGAACAGATAGAGGAGCGAGCCGGTGAACAGCAGCAGGGAGACGTAGTCGTTCAGGCGCAAGCCCAGGAAGTGGTTGGCATGGTCGATGCGCAGGGCCTCGATCCAGGCCCGGCCGGTGGTGTAGGCGAGGACGTAGCAGGCGAACAGGCGTCCGCGGCGCAGGCGTTGGTGGTGCCGGGCGTCCAGCAGGAGCAGCAGCGCCATGACGGCGAGGTCCCACAGGGACTCGTACAGGAATGTCGGGTGGTACAGGGCGACGGTGGGGCTGTCGGCGGGGCGGTGGGCCGGGTCGATGTACAACGCCCACGGCAGGTGCGTGGGGCGGCCGTACAGTTCCTGATTGAAGTAGTTGCCCCAGCGGCCGATCGCCTGCGCCAGCACCAGCCCTGGCGCGACGGCATCGGCGAAGTCGGACAGCCGGATGCCGCGGCGGCGGCATCCGAGCCAGGCACCCACCGCCCCGAGGGCCACCGCGCCGGGAATGCCCAGGCCGCCATCCCAGATGAACAGGGCGTGCAGAGGCTGCTTCCCGGCCGCGAAATACAACTCGGGGTCGGTGATCACGTGGTACAGGCGACCGCCGAGGATCCCGAAGGGCACCGCCCAGATCGCGATGTCGGCGATGTCCTCGCGCCGGCCTCCGCGGGCTTCCCAGCGGCGGCCGGTCAGCCATACGGCGGTGAAGATACCGGCCAGGATGCACAGCGCGTACGCGCGGACCGGGATCGGCCCCAGGTGCCACACGCCTTGGGAAGGGCTGGGCAGGTAGGCGAGGTTCATGGGCTCGACCGTTCTCGCGTGCGTGGGCAACCGGCCGCCGGGCCGGGGAAGGATCTGACTGACAATACATCGGACACCGAAGTAATTGATCGGTGGGCATCCTGCCGGCCGAACAGGTGTACACGGCTGTCCCGGCTACCCTTGCCGCATGTCCGCCCAGCCCCGTTTTGAACTCCCGCTGTCCCGGCCCGCCGCTGCGGCGTCGGACGCCCGGGTGCTGACCGAGGCGGTGACCCGGCTGCGTCGCGCGCTGCGGGCCTCGATCCGTACCGACTATCCGTGGGAAACCCTGCCGATGGCGCAGGTCGAGCTGTTGCAGGTGCTGAGCGAGCACTCGCCCGCCCGGGTCAGTGAGCTGGCTACGCGCCAGCGTCTGGCACCCAGCACCGTCAGCGGGCTGATCGGCCAGATGATCACTGAGGGGCTGGTGGTCCGCGAGGTCGATCCCGCCGACCGTCGCGCCTCGGTCGTCACTCTCACCGACGTCGGCCGCGAGCAGCTCGCGGCGTGGACCGGCGCCCACGAACGACGCATGGACGCGGCGCTCGCAGCCCTCGGCGCTGCCGATCGCGCTGCCCTTGCCGCCGCACTGCCCGCCCTCTTCCAGCTCGCCGAGCACCTGGGCGAGCCGGGCGACGGCCCGCTGTCGGCCTGAAACACCGGATCAGGCCGCCGGCCGCAGAGGGCCGGAAGAGCTGCGTGCACGAGCGTCTATTCTGTCGCGCATGCCGCCCAACCCCCTCTTCTCCACCTACCGCAGCGGTGAGAACCGCGTCACCTCCTCGACCATGGCCGTGTTCGAACGCATCGATCTGGCACTGGTACAAGAGCTCCTGGAGACCGCGACCGCAGGCGCGGGAGAACTGCCCACCATCTCCTTCCACAACCAGGTCACGATCGACGAGGCGGTTCCCGACGCACGGATCTCGGCGCGCTTCACCTGGTGGTTCGAGACCAAGACCGTGCGCGGCGCCTACGCCGGAGAAGGGCACGGCCGCAGCCAACTGCGCGCCCATATGCGGCAACTGGACGGGGACCCGAGCGCCCGCCTGTTCGTCCTGACGCCGGACCCCGTCCGCCCGGCGTGGTTCACACAGGTCGACGGCATACCCCATCAGGTCCGCGACCGGGTGCTGTGGCTGTCCTTCCGCGACCTGGCCACCGCGATCGAAGCCGCGGTGACCAACCCGGCACGACTCGTCGGCGAGCAGACCCGCTTCCTGCTGTAGGAGCTCATCGCCCTCTACGAGGCGGAGGGACTGCTGACCAACGACGACACCGTGATCGTCGCGGCCCGCTCCGCCTGGCCGGAGTACCGACGCCTCGCGGCCTACGTCTGTCAGCCGGGCCGGTCCTTCCGCGAGGGCCTGACGCACTTCGGGTTCTATACCGACGGGGCCATCCAGCCGCTTCTCGCCCGCATTCGCGCATACCACCCCGAGGTCCTGCTCACCCGGGAGCAAGCCGAATCCCATCGGAGCGCGGGACGCGCCGAGCTTGCGGATCTCATCGCTGCCCTCATCAAGGAGGGATATCGACCCGAGGGCGAATCCAACGGGGTATTCCTGTTGTCCGCTTCCGAGGACCTGGACACCATCCAGCTCGATGGGCCGATCGTCAACGACACCGTCACCGAGACGGGGCGCGCCTGGGCATGGACACTCGGCCAGCGCTACACCAGTCTCGACCGACTCAGGACGGCAACCCGCACGAGCGATCTGTAGCCAACGCAAGGCTCCGGTGCGGCACATCGCCGTACAGAGGCATCAATGGTGCGCAATGAGTCGCGGCATATCCCGTCCGCGTGTGCACTGACCTACCGGCTGGAGCACATCCGCCAGCTCACCGGCACCAATCCGGCCGCCCCGTACACCGCTGCACCCTGCAGACCGCAGCGATCGACGCCCGGCTGCTCGGCCGGCCGGAGACGGAGGTACGACCTTTCGGCGAGATCCTGGGTTGCTCAGGCGAGCGCGAAGTACCGCAGCCACACGTAGGCGAGGGAGATGGCCACGGTCGCGGCGGTCACGACGAGGCCGTACTTGGTGAACTGCCAGAAAGAGATGGGCTGTCGGCCTCGTTCGGCAATGCCGAGGACGACGACGTTGGCGGAGGCGCCGATGGCGGTGGCGTTGCCGCCGAGGTCGGCGCCGAGGGCGAGGGCCCACCACATGACGTGGTCGCTGGCGCCGCCCATGTCGTGGACGAGGTCGCTGGTGATGGGGGCCATGGTGGCGACGTAGGGGATGTTGTCGACGATGCCGGACAGGACGGCCGAGCCGCCGAGCAGGGTCATCGAGCCGCCCAGTTTGCTGCCGCCGATCGCGTCCGCCAGCTTCTGGGACATCTCGCCGACGACCCCTGTGTCGATGAGTCCGCCGATCATGACGAAGAGTCCGGCGAAGAAGGCCAGCGTGGGCCACTCCACCTCGGCCAGGACGTCGTGGGTGTCGACGCTGGAGATCGCGATGAGGAGTCCCGCTCCGAGGAGGGCGACGATGCTCGGCTCGTAGTGCAGCACCGGGTGGAGCACGAAGCCGGCCACCATCAGGGCCAGGACGAGCAGGCCCTGGACGAGCAGGCGCGGGTCCTTGATGGCCTCCCGTTCCTCCAGGGCCATGATCTCGGCGGCGCGGTCCTCGTCGTAGACGAAGGTCTTGCGGAACATCACCCGGCACAGCAGGACGAGGACCACCACCAGGACCGCGGACAGCGGGGCGAGGTGGACCAGGAAGTCGTTGAAGGTCAGACCGGCCCTGCTGGCGATGATGATGTTGGGCGGGTCGCCGACCAGGGTCGCCGTGCCGCCGATGTTCGAGGCCATGACCTCGGCGATGAGGAAGGGTGCGGCGGGCAGGGCGAGGCGCTCGCAGACCAGCAGGGTGACCGGGGCGATCAGCAGGACCGTGGTGACGTTGTCGAGCAGCGCGGAGGCTACCGCGGTGATGACGACGAGCATGGCCATCACCCGGAAGGGTTGGGCGCGGGCGCGTTTGACGGCCCAGATGGCCAGGTATTCGAACATGCCGGTCTTCTTCAGCACGCCGACGATCATCATCATGCCCATGAGCAGGAAGATGACGTTCCAGTCGATGCCGGAGTCCTCGGAGTAGAACGCCGAGACGTCGTCGGTCGCCCCGATCGCGAGCATCAGGCCCGCGCCGCCCAGGGCCACGGCGACGCGGTGGATCTTCTCGCTGATGATCAGGGCGTAGGCGCCGACGAATACGACGATCGCCGCCCAGCTGTGCCAGTCGTTCACGGTCCTCCGGTTGCCGAGAGTGCTTGTGGTGAGGTGCTTGTGGGGGCGTCCGTGTCGCCACTTCCGTCCGGGATGCCTGCCAGGTCCTCGACGTCGAAGGCTCGGGCGATGGGCACGTCCGTGGAGCTGTGGGCGACGATCGAGAAGGCGATGCACACCGCGACCAGCGTGAACGCCTGCTCTGCCTGCGGGATTCCGGACTGCAGGACCAGCAGCCCGTAGACGACCGAGGCGAAGCCCTTCGGGCCGAACCAGGCCGCCACCAGCTTCTCCCGCCGGGAGATGCCCGTGCCGAGCAGGGACAGCAGCAGCGAGGCCGGGCGGATCAGGAAGATCGCCAGGACCACCGCCGCGTACCCGCCGAGCGACAGGTCGCCGAACAGCTTCGGAGTCAGCAGCGCGCCGAACACGAGAAGGGCCGCGAACTTCGCCAGTTCCGCGAGGGCTTCGCCGAGCGGCTCGAAGGACGCCTTCGCCTCCGGTGAGACGTGGGCGAGTACCGCGCCCGCCGAGAACGCCGCCAGGTAGGGGTTGGCGTGGGTGAGGTGGCAGGCCGCGTACAGGATGATGCCGCTCGCCAGCGGCAGCAGCGGCTGGAGTTTCGCCTCCGCGCCCAGCAGCCGGAACCGCACCAGAGCATTGACCAGCAGGGGCAGTACGACACCGAAGGTCAGGCCGAGCAGCAGCTCGACCGCGATCTTCCCGGGCGACGCCTCGGCGCTGCCCGCGGTGGGACCCGCGGCGGCGATCAGGACGAGGACGACCGGGAGGGCGAGTCCGTCATTGACGCCGCTCTCCACGTTCAGCAACTGCCGCAGCTTGGCAGGGACTTCGGTGCGCCCGACGATCGCCGAGGCGAACACCGGGTCGGTCGGCGCCAGCACGGCGCCCACCAGGAACGATGTCGTCCAGTCCAGGCCCACCAGGAAGTGGGTGACCAGTGCCATGAAGACGAAGGCGAGGGGCATGCCCAGCCCGAGGGCCCGCGCCGGGTTCCTCCAGTGGGCGCGCAGCTTCGGCAGCGAAACGTGCATGCCGTCGGTGAACAGCACCGCGAACAGGGCGAGATCCGCCGTCACGGAGACGATCCCGCTGTTGGGGGTGATGTGGATCAGGACGAGAAAACCGTCGCTGACAAGCGCGCCCCCGGCCAGGAAGAGGAAGGACGTGGACAGCACCGTGCGGGCCGCCAGGCCCGACAACAGCACCGCCACCAGCAACGCGACACCGAACACCGCCACCAGCACCATGCCGAGTGCCCCCGATCGGAAGAGAGAGTGATCCCCTGCTCGCCGACCAGGCTTCCCGGCACACCGCCGGGAACCTTACCGGTTCTTGACGCGTCTTTAACAGGCTGTTGCCAGGCACCCCGGGATGCACGGTCTTGCCGGTTTCCGGCAAGGAGCAAGCCGCGCGGTGTGGCGCCCCCACTTCCTGTCAGTCAACGCCCGCCTGCGTGGCTGCCCACACCACATGCGCCTAGGCTGACGATCAGGTGTGCCGGGAAGTCTGGTCGGCGATCGGTCCTCCTCTGCCCTCGGAGCCCCGCATGCCGCACTCCTCCGCAGCTCACGGACCTCACGAGCACCATCGTCTCCGGGAGGTCGGACACCGCCTCCGGAACGCCCTGCGGCACCCGACCGTCAGCGTGATCTCCGACGGGGACCACATCGTTCTACGCCTCGCAGGGGAAATCACCTCCCGCAACGCAAAGAAAGTCGGCGAGCGCCTAAGGGAGGCCCTCGACGCCCGTCCCGGTGTCCTCGAAGTCGATCTCGGCCGGGTGACCTACCTCAGCAACGACGGGGGCGCGGCGTTCTTCCGGGCACTGCGGGCGCCACGCCCGCACGGCACCCTGGTGACCGTGACGCACGCGAGTGCCCGTGCCCGGACCACGCTCACCCAATTGGGCCTGGCTCGCCTCATCGACATCCGCGCCGACTCGGACCGGGACGAGCTCTGACCCCGGAAGTCAGCAGGAAGCGGCGGCGAGCAGCCGTTCCAGCAGATGGGAAGCGGTGATCACGCCGAGCAGACGCACGCCCGCCCCGTCCTTCTCCACGACGGCCACCAGCGGGCTGCGCACCTGCGCCATCTGAGCGGCGACCTCCAGCGCGGTGTCGTCCGGCGCGGCGACGGCGGGCGGTGGCGTGCTCTTCGACAGGCAGTCGCGCACCTTACGGCCCGCGAGCGCCTCGCACAGCCGGTCGGCATGGCGCTCGTCGACCACCGCCGCAAGGGTCGGGTCCTCGACCACATAGGCCGGCACCAGGATCTTGACCATCTGCGAAGCGGGCAGGATCGCCTTGGGCGCCCCCTGCTCGTCGACCACCAGCAGGGCCGGGAGCCGTTGTTCGGCCATCAGCCGCGCAGCGTCCATCGCGTCATCGCCGACGCCGACGGTCTCGTACTCCACTGCCAGGTCACGTGCCCGCACGGTCAGCTCCAGTTTTCGCTCTACGTCCTGCTACAAGGAAGCGCCACGAGTCTTCCTGTGTCCAGACCGGCGGTGGTGCGGCGGATTCCACGGAGTGGTGACACAGATCGACCGATCTTCGTCGGATCGAGGCGGTTCCCGAGGATTCATGGCCGGTGGCAGCCTTCAACGGCTCTCCTACCAGCACGGTCGGCGAAAGGATCATCGTACTGTCGGCCCAATGGGCCCGCTTGTCCCAGGCGACCGGACACTGCCGACTCGACCACCTGATCGTCCCCGCCCGGCTGACGGCTTGACAGTCCGGTAACGATCTGTATGAGCGAACACCTGCACAGTGCAAAGAAACATACGATCCACCACATGAAGAGAGCTGCGAAGATCGGCATAGCCGGTACCTGTACGGCGCTGCTCGCTCTGGGGGGAATCGGTGCCTACAACGTCGTGCAGGCGATGTCCTCCGGGACGACAGGCAGCGGTGAGACCAAGGCGGCGCGCGGTTTCGACCCGGCGGCGGCGTCGAGCGAGCCGCCGTCGGACGCCAAGGCCGTCAAACTGGCCCGCGCGTTCCTGGACAACTGGTCCAAGCAGCGGCTCGACCAGGCCGCGAGCTACACCGACGCGTCGACCACTGCCGTATCGGCCTTGAGGGGATACGCGGACGGCTTGCACCTGAAGACGCTGACCTTCGCACAGGTCGCCTCGGCGGGACCGTCGACGGCCACGGCGGGCGCCACCAAGGTCACTTTCGCCGTCACGGCCCAGGTGGCGGGCGGCACCTGGACGTACCCGGGCGCTGTGGCCGTACGGCAGAGCACCAACGGCCAGTTGGCGGCGCACTGGAACAACTCGGTGCTCTATCCCGGCCTCGGTGACGACCAGTCGCTTACCGCGGGCAGACTGCCCGTCGACGCAAGCACCGCCAAGGTCGTGGCGAGCGACGGCAGGACCGACCTCGCCCGCTTCTCCTCGCTGCACGACATCGTGGCGACGATCCGCAAGAGCGCCACCCCGACCGGTGGCAGCACCGGCACCGGCGTCGCCGTGGTCGACGCGGGCGGCGACGGTGTGAAGACACTGAGGGTCTTCTCCAAGGGGAAGGCCCCCGTGATCAAGACGACCATCGACGCCTCTCTCCAAGGAGTGGCCGAGACCGCTGTCAAGGACGCGCACCTTCAGGACAAGCCCGCCGGGACGGTGGCACTGGACTGGAGGACCGGTCACATCCTCGCGATCGCCCATTCCGGCGCGGACGGCGACATCGCTGTCAACGGCATCAAGTCGCCGGGCTCCACGATGAAGATCATCACTTCGGCGGCCCTGTTCGACCAAGCGGGCCTCACCCCGAACAGCGCCGCCCCGTGCACGGAGTCGCTGACAGCCAACAGCCAGCTGTTCCACAACGATTCGGGGGTGAGGGCCAACCCCGCCTCCACACTCACTCAGGCGTTCACCGTCTCGTGCAACACCGCCTTCATCAAGGACGGCTTCCACTACCTCGTGCACGACGGAGACGCCTCCGCCCTCCACGACGAGGCCGTCAACGTCTTCGGCATGGGCAGCTGGTCGATCGGCGGGGGAGTCGCCACCACCGACCCGAGCATCCCGGCGGACGTCCAAGGCGGCGACCAGGCGGCCCAGTTCATCGGCCAGGGCAAGGTCACGGCCACTCCGCTGTTCATGGCGTCCGTGGCAGCCACGGTGCGAGGCGTCGGCTTCAAGCAGCCCGTCATCCTCCCCGGACAGCATCAGGACACCGCGCCGAGGCCCATCTCCGCCCGCACGGCCGGCTACCTGCAGACGATGATGCGTTCCGTGGCCACCAGCGGCACCGCGGCACCACGGCTCGGCGGTCTGGCCGGCGTCGGCGCCAAGACCGGCACTGCGGAGGAGGGCGACCACACCAACGGCTGGCTGACCGCCTACGACTCCCGCATCGCAGTCGCTGCCCTGGTCGAGGGCGGCAGCTCCGGTGTGAACTCCGCCGGGTACGTCGTCCGGCACCTGCTTACCGGGAGCTGACGCATCGTCGGCAACGGCAGCTGTGGCTGCGACTGTTCGTCGGCCCGGCTGGCTTCACACCTCATCTCTGTTCGGACGTAAGGGAGCCGCCCGTCGGTGATCCCGCGGAAGGGGCCCGGAGCCTTTGGGCTCCTGCATGGTCGATCAGCGATCGAAACCGACAGGGTGGCTCTGCCGTCTCGGGCTTCCATACCCGACGGCGTGTCCGACCGGACGACACAGGACGCGGGCCGATGGGCGGCCCAGTATCCTGACCCGGTGGGCCCGACCGTTCTGGCCGACGCTGATGACGTGGTTGCGGCGGTGGTCGCTCTGTCCCTCCTTGCCGCAGTCCCTGCATGCGGCACAGGCAATCCGTGCCGTGCGGACTGGCCAGGTGTGTGCACGTGGGGCCTGTTGCCGGGTCTGCTTCTGTGGTCGCCGCGCTTCCCCGGGCTGGTGCTGCTGACATGTCCGGTGTTCGCTCTGGTGGTTGTCGCCGAGACGCTCCCGTAGTCGGGTGGCTTCCACACCGTCGTTGCCGAGGCGGTGCTGGCCGACTGTGGCCGCAGTGTGGGTGCGGGGCCTGGTCGCGTGTCGGCGGCAGTGGTTGATGGCTGGTCAGGTGTCCGGTGCGACACGTCACCGCGTGACCGGTGCCGATAAGGCGTCGGTGCGCGGTATGTTCCAGATCGTCGTGGCACTGACACTGCTGGGAGTCGAGGCCGGTGCGGAATGTACGGCGTTTCACGGCGTCCGCGACGATGCCCGCTGGCCCGCAGGGCCGATCACCTCACAGGCTGGGTCGTGGCGCGCGGCGACACGAGCATCCGTGTCCGAGCGGAAGGCGCGACGCATGCGGTGGATGCCTAGTCCCCTCAGGACTACGAACCGGGCCAGCGGGGCGAAGTGCTGGCCGACGGAGCATGGCCCGGGGCGCCGCGGAGCCTCATGGTCCGGTCGGCTGGCGGATGGCCACCCTAGGCTCCGCCCTGCCTGCACTCATGCCGCTCGTCTCCGGCGTTCGCGCCTGCCACCTTGATGTCGTACTGCTGCGCCGACCGGTACCGATACTGCGGGCCATGGTGGTCTTCGACGAACGCGGCGACACGTGCATCCGGCGCGTCGACAGCATGAGGGCCCGGTCCTTCCTCCTGCACTGCTGGGCCGGCCAGCTGGACGCGGGGAGCGGCAACCGGGCAGTGGCCGCCTTCCGAATATCCTTGCCGCCGGGGGAGAAGGTGAGGGCGAGGACACGGCAGCGGTCGACGGCGGCTTCGCGGAGCGATGGTGTATGGCGCTTTGTGGTCGGCGCGCCGGTGTTCCTGGTCATCGCTTCCTCAGGTCGGCGTCCGGCGGTGCTGCGGTCCGGACTGCTTCGGCTCCCGTGGTCCAGCGTGCGGCCTCGTGGGAATCAGCCGGGCCCTGCGTACTCTCGTGTACAGGAGTGGATTCAGGAACTCCCGGCTGTCGGGCGGGGCGTGGGGCGTTGACGGGCGGGCATCGCCGCACACGGCGGGCGCTCGACTTGGGCCTCGCGGCTGCCGCGAGCGACGGGGACAGGACTGCCCAGTTGCGGTCGGGCACATCCTCATTTCCGCCGCGTCGGTGCCGCGAGTGGCTGGCGGAGAGCAGTCACAGGAGTTGCTCGATCTGCCGCAACTCTTTGCGGATGCTGGGCAGATCGGTGCGGTCCCGGTCGAGGACAACGTAGAGGAAGAGTCCTTCGTGTGCGCGGCGGGTCAGAGGCCGGATCAGGTGGTACTCCGTATCCAGGGTGATGAGGATGTCCTCCAGTCGCGCCGGTGCGTAACCGATCAGGTCCATGGCCGAGAGTTCGGCGCGAACGATGTCCGTGCCGCCGCTCGTGGCCTTGACGAGGTCGAGGCCGTCCGGCTCGCCGAGGGCGCCGAGCGTCATACGGCTGACATAGTCGACGACCGCCACGCCGGGTGCTCCGTCGAGGCGCATCGCCCGGCGGATCGCGATGGTGATGGCGGACATGGTCAGTCCCCTCGTCGTGCGGCACGAGCTTGTGTTCCGGCTATCTTTGCATCGTGCCACGATTCGTGATGTCTGGTCCTGGGAACGGTCGGGCAGGTGTACGAAGTCGTCCTCCATGGTGCTGCCGCCATGCCATGACAGCCGGCCTTCCACCCTCAGTGCGTGTCGGCACGGGCCCACTCGTCGCCCTCTTGCCTCGACTGCTGCCTGGCCAGGCAGAAACGGAACCAACTGGGCGCCGCCGAGCAGAGCTCCGGCCGCCCCCAGGCCGACCAGGACACCGGTCCAGGACGCCTGGAGCGGGCCTTCAACGTGCGCGAGCGGCTTCTACGTCAGCTGGCCCCGCCGGTCGACCCACACCGTGGCCAGGGTGCCCGCCTTCGTGCCGGGGCGGACCTTCGGCAGGAGTACGGGTTCAACCCACTGCCCGCCCGCTGGGAACGTGACAGCGATGAGGCGACGGTCGGCTGCCCTCAGACGTTGCTGCCGAAGTCGGAGGCGATGCCGGCCAGCCCGGAGGCGTAGCCCTGGTCGACCGCGCGGAACTTCCACTCGGCGCCATGCCGTTACAGCTCGCCGAAGATCATCGCTGTGATGAGACGCAGAGTAGGTCTTCGCGCGGCCGTCATCACCGGGGCGTTCTCTGTAGGCGGCGGCCTTGCGGCTCTCCTTCTCAAGGGTTCCGGGATGCTTGAGGACCCGACGCTTGGAGCGGGGACCGGAGTGCAGCAGACGGGTTCTTGTCCGTCCAGGCCCGCCGCACCAATACGTCGAGCACTGACCGAAGCTAGCCATTATCCGCCTAACTTGCGGAATCGACACCACCACTGTTCGAGTCAGCGCCTTTATTGCCATTCAACACGCGCCTGTAAATTTGAACAATCCACCCGCTGGTGAAGATCCCTGGAACCGCTGAATACCAAGCAGGCAACCAAGAGAGCGTAATGGCAAGTCCTCCCGCCGCGAAAGCAATGTCGGCATAGATGCTATCCAGCCATTTCCTGTCCATGTGACACGAGTCCTTAATGTTTGAGCTTTGCTGGTTTGACCGACGGGTGGCACACCAAGCACTGTCGGCACACGGAGAGCCCCCGTGCCTCAATAGCCTGCGCACTGCCCGCGCAGATCGAGGGTGGCGCAGGCTGAGTTCCCGTGGGGTGGGACCGGCAGGGGTGGGGATGTCGGTGAGTCGGGCGAGGAGCCCGTCGAGGGCAGTCTGGCCGTCGTCGACCGCGGCACGTTCATCCTCGGTCAGCAAGATGAACGCGAGCATGTGCTGCAAATTCTCCTTGGGAGTTGGGCTTTGCTGGAGTCCTTCCTGCCACCGTCACCACGCTGCCCATCGTCGAAGTCCGTCAAGGCAAACACACGTGAGCCTTGCCGGAGCTTGATCCCATCACTGGCAACGAGCGTGGCTCCTTGAAGGAAGGAGGGCCTATGGTGTGCGACGGCGGTGGAGCCGTTCGCGTGTGCGCCGCCGATCGTCTTCGGCATCGCCTGTGGACAGCGGGGGCGCCGGCCTGCTTGGCCGGGCTCGTAGTTCGGCGCCGTAGAGGTCTGTCTGCTTGTGGATCTCGTCTGGCTGAGACTCTGCCGGCCAGACGATGAGCAGATAATCCTCGACGGGGTCGTCGGCAACACCGTCGGGGGCGTTGTCGCGGCCCCGCGCCTGAACCCGGACGCGGTACGTCCCCGGCCCCTGCGGCGTAAGGAGGGGCAGATCCGGAGCATCGGTCATTACGCTCGTGACGCGCAGGGCCCCGGTCGCTGTTGCGACGCTGTGGTCGAGGATCTCGTCCCACACGTCGGCATCCACCTGTGCTGGAGGCTGCCGACGCACCTGGACACTGACGTTCACGGGGCCCGTGCTGATGCCGGTGCAGATGACGACCTGCCCGGGCCGGGAGAAGACCAGCCCGTTCGACGTGTCGAACCCCATGGGGATGCGTTTGTCCGAGTCGGTCAGCTCGAACGTGTGGTAGTCAACGTGGACCGGGCTGGAGGCCACGGTGGGTGCTGGCTCCGTCATGCGGCCATGGTAGGGGCTGTTACTGGACGATCCACACGTAGAACGCGTCGTCCTCCAGGACGCGGTTCTCGTTGTAGAAAACGCGCAGGTCGTCGCGCCCGGCGGCGGTATTTTCCTCGGCGGGGATCATGCAGGCGCTCCAGCCGGGGCCGGTGCGGCTCGTGAGTGTGCTGATCTGGCACCAGTCGAAGGTCCGGCCGAGCAGCGGGTTGCTGGCGGCGCCCTCGTGGCTGGAGGCGAAGGGGTACTCGTCGCAGCTGTATCCGGTGGGACGTGCATAGCCTCCGCTGGACGACGCCCATGGGAAGGCCGATAGCGTGCGCCGCATGCGGTGGCTGTTGGCGAGGGCTGCCACTCCCACGGCGAGGGCGACAGGAGCGCTGCCCACGCAGACAACAGCGACATGGCTGAGCCAGCCGATCCGCGCATCGTCCGCGGCCGGTCGGAGGGCAAGTCCGATGACGGCGGCGGCGCACCCGGTCATGATCCATCGCCATGCGCGTCGACGGTGGTCCGCGAGGGCGCGCGTGGTCACCGGCAGTGCCATGACGGCCGTCGTGTGCGTGACGGGCGGCGACTTACACATGCGGTCAATCCCCCTTCTCGCCTAGTGGTGGTTCCTGCGGGGGCTTCGAGGCGCCCTTGAGGCAGCGGGGACGTTCGGGGTTCTTCCGCGCCTGAGGTACACACAGGCGGCTGACGGACGCGCACCTTCTTGCGCACCCACTGGAGAGTTGCGTGCGCGGGAGCCCGGGCAGCGCGCTCCCTGCCCAGGCTCTGTGCTGGTAGGAACCGAAGAAGGTCAGCCGGAGATTTCGATCTTTCCGTTGGCTTCGGCGGGCGCCGGGGCCGAGGGAGCCTGGACCGACGCCTTGCCGGCGGTGATGCCCTTCAGGAGTTCGGCGAGGTCGACTCCCGTGGTGGAGTTGAGGAGTTCGACGCCCTGGGCGACGTTGTCCGCGACGGTGCGCGAGAGCCGGCTTGCACCGTCTGTGGAGATGACCGTCATCTTGTCGATGGCGCTCAGCGGCTCGGATGCCTTGGCGACGACCTGCGGCAGGACCTCGACGAGCATCTGCAGCATGGCCGCGTCGCCGTACTGGCTGAAGGCATCGGCCTTCTTCCGCATGGCCTCGGCCTCGGCGGCACCCTTCGCGCCGATCGCGGCGGCCTCCGCCTCGCCCTCGATACGGACGGCGTCGGCGAGCGCGGCGCGGTGCGCCTTCTCACCCTCACCGGTCAGCCGGGACCGCTGGGCGTCCGCCTCGGCCTGCTTGACCAGGCCGATACGGCGGGCCTCGGCCTCCTGCTCGGCCTGGTAGCGGGCCGCGTCCGCGGGCTTGCGGACCTTCGTGTCCAACTCGCGGTCGGTCAGCGCCGCCTGACGCTCCGCAACCTTCTCCTGCTCACTCAGCACGTCCTGCTGCCTGGCCGCCTCAGCGAGCGGCCCCGCGGCATTTGCCTGGGCGGCGGCCTGGTCCGTCTCGGCCTTGATCTCCGCCTGCTTCAGCGCAAACGTCCGCTGCGCAATCGCGATCTCCTCCTCGGCCTTCAGCCGGGCCTGCTCGGAAGCACGCCGGGCCACGGCCTCGGCGATGTCGGCTTCCTGCTTGGCCCGCGCGGCTTCCGGTCGGCCCAGGTCTTCCAGGTAGGAGCCCTCGGTGGTGATGTCCTGGATCTGGAAGGCGTCCAGTACCAGGCCCTGCCCGGACAGGCTGGCCTCGGCCTCCTCTGCGACCTGACCGGCGAACGCGGCCCGGTCGCGGATGATGTCCTCCACCGACATGCGGCCCACGATGGAGCGCAGCGCGCCGGAGAGCACTTCCTGGGTGAAGCCGACGATGCCGTTCTGCTGCATCAGGAACCGCTGGGCCGCGGCCCGGATGGAATCCTCGCTGCCGCCGACCTTGACGATGGCGACCCCTTCGAGGTGCGCTTTCACCCCGCGCAGCGTGACCGCACCGCGTACCGCGACCGGGATGTGCCGTGAGGACAGGTCGAGGCTGAACTTCTGCTGCACGAACGGCACGACGAACACGCCGCCCCCGACCACGACCTTCTGGCCGCTGTTGTCGGTGAAGACCCGGCCGGTCTCCGGGTCGGTGGCCTTCTTGCCGCGCCGCCCGGTGACGATGAACGCCTCGCTCGGGCCGGCGACCTTGTAACGCGTGATGACGACCAGCGCGAGCAGGACGAGGAGTACGACGACTCCTATCACGGCGATGACAACCGAACGCATGGTGTTTTCCCCTCAGCCCTCCCGGGGGACGGCAGATCGATACGGGTCATGTGGACGAGAAAGAGCACGTAGGAATCGACGGGACCGGTGCCGGGCGGGGTGAGCGGAGCGGCCGGTCAGCGTTCCACCGGACGGACGGAGACTGCCGTGTGCGACAGCGTCTCCTGCACCCAGATCTCCGCGCCGCGTGCCACAGGGACCGGGCTCTTCGCCGCGAGCTTGACCGGCTGCCCGGCCAGGTGAACCAGCACCTCGCCAAAGCCGTCGGCCGGGATGGCGGTCACCACGGACCCCGGGGCGCCGATCAGGTCGTCGTTGCGTGGGGCGGCGCCGGACCGGTCGTCCATCAGCGCGCGGCTGAGGCGATAGGCGAGCCAGCCCGTGGCGACTCCGGCAGGTACCCCGACCGCAGTGGCGCCGACGGCGCCCAGATCGGTGGTGCCCATGACGATCGCGCCGGAGAAGCCGAGCATCGACACGAACCCGGCGATGACCGGCAGCGACAACAGGCCGTCAAAGAGACCCTCCAGAACGCCGACGCCGTCGAAGAGACCCTCAAGGAATCCGTCGAGGACCAGCGACAGGACAAGGAGGACGACCCCCGCGATGCCGAGCCCCAGAAACCAGGTCATTCCCAGTCACCGCCTCTCCCAGTTGTCACTCGTCGTTGCACCGGCATGCTCACACGTCCACGCCGTACGGAACATTGCCTGATCCTGGCAATGTTTACGAAGATTTGATGCCGCTGTCCTCCCCAGTCGGCCATTCGTACTGCTCCGATTCAAAAATCGACTGTGCGCATTACCCTGCCTACGGCTCCACCTCCCCCCGTAGGCGGAGCCACCACCTAGCTCACCAACCACAGCCCCTGCCTCGGCGCAGCCTCCGGGCGCTGGGCCATCGTGCGCATCCACGCAACGAAACGAACACCCGCGTCTGTTGACCAGCGGCGCGTTCCGGGCCGGAGCAGCCAGGGCCAGATGACTCTCATCAAGAACCCGGCGGTCCGCGCTACCTTGGCGACGACCTCAGCCGCCCCTAAAACGGTGAGGCCACCGCACCGGCCCCCGTCCCGTACCTCTGTACGCAGCCGTGCCGGGCCCCGCCGTCTCTGGCGGCGGGGCCTTCGACGGGCCCAACCCGTTCGTGTGTCCGTTGCACAGCCGAGGCATCCTGGGCCGCGCTGGCCAGAAAGGGGTCACTCCCTGGTCGGACGCTGCAGGTGCTGAGCCAGCTGGGGCAGGCCCGAGGAAGTCGACCCAGCCATATGGCGACGCTGTGGTCGCCGGACAGGGATGATCGGCGCTGTCCTCAGCGCCGGCTTGGCACCGGCCAGGGAGTTCTGGGTGACCTGGAGGCTCGGCAGTCAGTCGGCCTTCGCCGGAACCCGGACTCGTCTCATGCCAGGACTCCGCGAGCGCCCGAGGCGAAAGGCGTCCCGAAGATCCGTCCGGCGGCGCGCCTCAGTGACGGCGAACGTATACGAGATGGCGGCGCAAAATTTCCCTACGAGCCGCAGCATGGGCTTGAGCAGCACACGCTGCGCGGCCTCCGCGACGGAGCGCATGTTGTCCAGTTCCGCTTCCCTCCGTCGGCGCATGGACACGGCCACGAGTCCCGCGGCGGTGACGCCGATGACCGAGGCCACGGACATGAAGCCGCGGCGGGCATCGAACAGGTCGTCGTACCAGCCCAGCAGGAGCGTGAGCAGGAGTGCGAACCCACCAATGCGCGTGGTGCGCCGCCAGCCGCCCACGAGCGAGGCGAAGGCCGGCCCCAGCGACACCAGCGGCACAAAGCCCACCTGGAGCCCGCGGCGATGTCTCCCACGGCGGCCACGGCCATCATGGCGAAGGGCCGCACGACAAGCACCGTCACGCGGCGGGTTTCTCCTTCTCAGCCCAGCCCTCCTCGGCACGCGCACGCACTGTCCTTCGTCGCAAACGTCCCTATGGGTCCCCGTCGGCAGACCGGCTCAGCACTTCGTGTGTGTCTGCCCCTGCCGGGTCACAACGAAGCGCTTCGCCTCATCATGTGGTGCCAGAGCCGACTCGGCCATCCCCTGAGATGGGGGCAGAGCGGACCGCCGGGTGGGAGGTCCGTGGTGGTCTCCTGGGCCATCGCCAAAAGGAACGCACGCCCCGGCCGGGACTGCGTGGTAGTGGTCCACCGGTAGTCCGGACAGCGAGTCAACAGGCAGCAGAGGGCCTCGCGCCCCAGCCCCTGGCGTTGGCGCGCCTCACTGACCCAGATGTCCAGGATCTGGCCCGCACGGCAGGGGAGACAGACCCGGAAGCGCAGCCGTCCGACCACCTTCTGCTCGCCGTCCATAAGGACGATCTCGAACGGCCGACCGGTATCCTGCGGGTCGCTGGGGGCTGATCGCACCGCCAGGTTCCTCTGCACACCATCACACTAGGACCGGGTCGTACCCGACCGCTCTTGTTCGTCCGTATCCGGCCATCGCACGGCATCGCCGGGCGTGAAAACGCCACACGGGCCAGCTGCCGCGGGCGGCACGCATCCCGCCCACTCCCACGCGAACGCAATACCGCATCCTGGCCGTCGCGGCCAGGCGCGAGCCATGAGCGGCCTGTGGGACACGTGTTTCTTGCCTCGCGTCCGTCCGGGGTGGGGAAGCGTCGCGCGAACCGAGCGATCGGGACTACGCCGTCCAGTCCAGCACACGTCACTGCCTCGGACGCGCGTCTCGGCAGAACTCCCGACCGTCCGTGTTGATGATCCGATGATCGCGAAAACACCTGCCCGGGTAGTCCTGAGCCGGTCCGGTGAAGCGCGAGGTGCGCGCTGTGCGGGACGCCACCTTGAGTGCAACCGGCGCTCCGTCGATCCCCATGCTGGGTGTCATCTGGAACGACCCCACCGCGACGCTCGACGGCACGGTGGACGTACGCACGCGGGTCGCCGGCACCGGACGGTGGTCCGACTGGCCCGTCTGGACGGCGACTCCCCGCGGACGAGACCGCCCGGCGAGGTGGCACCTGCCCGGCCTGGGTAGGGTTCTCGGACGGCGCCGAGGTCCGCATCCACGCGGACACGGACTCCTCCCTGCCCGCCGGGCTGGGGCAGGCGCTGATCGATTCCGTCCACTCCGGGGCAGCGGACCTCACGCGACTCCCGCTCGCCACTGCGCAGGCGGAGGTGTTGGCGCATACAGTCGGTAAGGTGTTGCTCGTCCTCGGGGATCAGGACGACGCGGTCGGTCCACGTGGTGCAGTACCCCTCGGTCGGCATCAGCAACCCGGCCAGTGTGCGGCGCTGGGCTCGCCCCGTCGGCTCGACCTCGTCCGTGTGATCGACACCCCAGGGGTCACGCACCTGCGATACCGCGTGGCCGACTGACCATCTGGCGTTTCTCGAAGTGGTACTGGTACTGGTGGGCGACGACTGGGCAGCGCGTCGGCTTCGCGCCGTGGCGATGACTGGCATCATCGCCCTGCACGCCGCCCGTACCGAGGACCGGGGCCGCTACGGCCTGCGGCGCAGCATGTTCATGACGGTCATGGTGAGCACCGTTTCGCCGTGCTGGTTGAGGACCTCGACCTGGGTGTGCACGATGCCGCGGTCGGGCTTGGAGCGGGAGATG
Source organism: Streptomyces colwelliae (assembly GCF_048158785.1). Lineage (NCBI taxonomy): Bacteria > Bacillati > Actinomycetota > Actinomycetes > Kitasatosporales > Streptomycetaceae > Streptomyces > Streptomyces colwelliae. The sequence goes on from NZ_JBLTJC010000012.1 coordinate 50,468, forward strand.
CGGGCGCGGGTGATTGTGGCCCGGACCGAGAGGGTGTCGCCTGGCCGTACCGGCCGCTGCCAGCGGAGTTCGTCGACGCCGGGGGATGCGAGCGAGGCGACCTTGCTGAGGTAGTGGTCGGCGTACAGGCGCATCATGACGGCGGTGGTGTGCCAGCCGCTGGCGATCAGCCCCTGGAACGGTCCGGCCTGCGCCGCCACGGGATCCGTGTGGAAGCTCTGGGTGTCGAAGCGCCGGGCGAAGTCGAGGATGTCCTGTTCGGTGAGGGTGCTGCTGCCGAAGACGTGCACGGCGCCCGGCACGTAGTCCTCGAAGTAGCGGTCCTCGATGGGGTGGGTGAAGTTGTCGGTGGGGGCAGGGACGGTCGTCGTCATGGACGCCCTCTCACTCGGTTCCCCGCCGAACTCGACGAGGCGTGGTGGACGATGGGGCGTACGGTAACGGACAGCTGCCTGCCCGAACGCAGGGAACGATCCAGGATCGGCCAAGGCGCCGTGCCGCCCTGCGCTGTCTGCCGGCCCGTCGCACGGTCACGGACGAGCGGCTACCAGCACGTCAACGACATAGGTCTCGTCCACCAGTTCATCGGGGAAAGCCTCGCGCAGTCGCCTGCGCTCCTCGGCGAGAAAGGCCCGGTTGGTGGTCTGGCCGAGGACAAGAAACGCCGAGCGGCTGCTGATATTGGCGAGGTGTGTGGCAAGGGAGACGGTCCGCTGCCAGCGGATCTGCCGGCGCACAACCCGCAGTCCGGTCAGCCCCGCGAGCCGGATGGCCTCGCCGTCGTCGGGGCGCGCCGCAGAGCGGGAGGGAACTCCGCAGTGGTGCGCGATGCGCTCGTGCTGAGCGCGGATCCATGGCACATCGAAGGCGGTGGTGTTCCACCAGATCGCGAGCGCCCCGCCCGTGCGCAGGACCCGCAGGGCCTCCGGGACAGAACGGCCGGTGTCGGTCCACTGCCAGGACTGCGCGTAGGTGATGAGGTCGTGCGAGGCATCGGCGAGTGGCAGAGCGTTGCCGTCTCCTCGGACGATCGGCACGTCCGGGAGCACCCGGCGAAACTCGGCGGCCATCGCGTCACCAGGCTCGACGGCGACCACATCGGCACTCCGCTCCCGCAGCAGGGAGGTCGCGATTCCGGTGCCCGCGCCGACATCGGCGACGCGGGCACCCGCCAGGGAACGGCTCAGGAACTCCTCGACGAAGTCGAAGAGCGCCGGCGGGTACGAAGGGCGGCTCGCCTCGTACTGGGCAGCGGCCGAGTTGAACGAATGAGCACGCGAGCTGGCAGTCATCCCCACATCATGGGTCCCTGCCTCGGTGCAGCAGGGCGCCGGATCACCCAACCCGGTGATCACTTCCGGTCACAACCAGAGCCCCCGGCACGGCAGTTGCCGAAGCTCCCGGGGCCGAACGGTTCGAGGTCGGCACCACTGGATCAGCTTCGGGTACGCCTAGTCCGCCGAGATGACGGCCTGGATCAGGCCCGGGAAGCGGCGGTCCAGATCCTCTGTGCGCAGGCGCATGTACAGCCCGTTCCCGGCATCGCGCTGATACACCAACCCCGCCTCACGCAGGACGCGCCAGTGACGGGTGCGACTGGACTTCCCCACCGGCAGATCGAAGGAAGCACACAACCGCTCCTCCTCCGGTCCCGCGGCCAGTTCAGCCACGACCCGACGCCGGTTCGCATCAGCCAGCGCCACAAGGATGGCCCCTACTTCCAGCTCCTCAACGCGAGGATGCGCCAACTCGCCCGCCGCCATCGCTCCACCTCTCGACAAGGTACGCACTGTTGCGTACCTTCCTGAAGGTACGCAACAGTGCGTACCTTACCGCTGTCGGGGGAGCCATGTCTGCATGTGCCTCGTCACGTCGCCACATCCTGTCGCGCATCCGCTCGTCGCTGCGCAGGCTCCTGCTGGCCGAGCACTCACCCTTCATGATCCTGTGACTCCCGGACGGGGCCCCGTACCCGCACCTGGGTGCCATACACGGCGACGGCACGAACGCGACCACGACTCGGGGCCCGCCGGCTCGCCCATGCGCAGCCCGAAACGATCACAGCCGGAGGATCGGCAACAGCCTTTGCCATCCAACTCAGTCCGCCCAGGTCAGCGCTAGACGCACGACCAACTTCGTTGCCCAAGAACAGTGGGAGTGGGTGGGGGCACCGACGGAATTCGCTGACCTGCTGAAACTCGGCTTGCGTCGCGTCGATATCCCGCGTTGAAGCACGGGCGGTTCACTGTGACCCTTCGTATCGTTCCTGGTCATCCGCATGCCAGCGGGGACCGGGGGTTTGCCCCATGGGCTTCGGCGGGTCAGCCCCATCGTGGGGGCGGGACGGGAGTCCTAGCGTGGGTGCCTGATGCCCCGACGCAGAGGGAGACCCGGTATGCGTGTACGGACCTGCCGCCGAACCGCGGCCTTTTCGGCCGCCACCGTGCTGGCTGGAATCGTGTTGGCCTCGGGCCCGGCGGAGGCGTTCGGGGCGGGAGGGCTGCGTGCTCAGGTGGACTCGGTGCAGCGGACCAGGACGGTCGGGGTGGTGGCCGAAGTGGCCGGACGGAACGCGCGCGAGCAGGCCACGGCCGGACTCTCGGATACCGCCGCGGGCACGCCGGTAGAGACAGGCGACCGGTTCCGAATCGGCAGCGCGACCAAGGCATTCACCGCCACGGTGCTCCTCCAGCTCGTCGGCGAGGGGCAGCTCACCCCCGACGACACGGTTGAGCGGTGGCTGCCCGGGGTGGTTGACGGCAACGGCAACGACGGCTCCCGGATCACTGTCCGGCAGCTGCTGCAGCACACCAGCGGACTGTTCAACTACACGTCGGACTTCCCGGAGATGGACACCAAGGAGAACTTCCTCGCCCAGCGGTACACCACCTGGACCAGCGGGCAGCTCGTGGCCATCGCCATGCGTCATGCCCCGGATTTTGCACCCGGAACAAGGTGGGAGTATTCCAATACCAACTACATTCTGGTCGGGATGATCATCGAACGGATCACCGGGCGGAGTTGGCAGGACGAGGTCGAGCAACGGGTCATCGCGCCGCTGGGCCTGCACCGCACCCTCGCGCCAGGGACGTCGCCGCGTATCCCGGGGCGGCACATGCACGGCTACTCCAATTTCGGCTCGGGCGAGGCGATCGACGCAACGGCGTTCAATCCGACCGCGGCCGGTGCGGCCGGTGCGGTCGTCAGCACCGCTGGTGACCTGGTCCGCTTCTGGTCCGCACTGATCGGCGGCAGGCTGCTTCGCCCGGATCAGCTCGCCGAAATGCAGTCAACCGTCCCGGCCCCGGCCCTGGCCGAGGAGTGGCCCGGTGCCCGCTATGGCCTCGGCGTGATGTGGATCCCGCTGAGCTGCGGGGGCGGCTACTGGGGCCACGGCGGCGACATGCCCGGTTACACTACTCGCGACGGCTCCACCCCCGACGGGCACCGCATCGTCGTGGTGGCGGTCAGCGGCGACGGCACCCCGAACGGGCTGGCCACCGACCATGCGATGGACAGGCTCATCGACCACCAGCTCTGCGCTCCCACTGCCCCGGACACCGGCACCTCCTGATCCGCCGCAAACGCAGCACCGGTCGTCCGGCACCTGCTTACCGGGAACTGACGCATCGTCGGCAACGAGACAGTTGCGGGTGCGGCACGGACCGAACACCCGAGCCTCACTTGGGCGGCAGGCTCGCCGCGAACGCGTGGCCCTCGTCGATCCACTCGCCGAGCGCCTCGTCCTCCGTGACGGCGGAGCCCGCGACCACGACCCAGCCGCGTATCGGGCGGCCAGTCATGTCGAAGATCCGCGCGCCGGGCCGGCCAAGGACTTCGTCGGTGGCGTCGGGGCCGACCCGGACCATGAGGTCGTCGCCGCTCACGCCGACGGCCATGTTGCCGTGGTGGAGGAACGCGATGCCCCCGAACGTCCTCCCCCACTCTCGGCTTCGCTCGAGCGGGGGGGACCCCCCACCTCGGTGATGTCGGGACCCGCTCCCAAGCGCTCCCGGACGCGGGCGGCCAGCCCTTCGTCGTACGCCATCACGTGCCGCTTTCCGGGTCGGTGAGCCGGCGTTCGAGGTTACGCAAGTCCTTGGTGAGACGACCGGACCTGGCGGGACATCAGGGGTGCCGCCAGGCGAAGGAGACCGCCGGGGCCACCGCGTACCCGGATGCCGGCCAGGGTGCCGCGTGGGTGGGCCTCGAAGGTGTAGGTGACGTGCATGGGCATGGAGGCGGCCGTGGCGATCATGTCCAGCAGCCGTGGTGGCTCGTGTGCGGTCACCCGCAGGACATAGTCGATGCGCCGACCGAGGAAGTACGCCGTACGAGTCACCTCGGCGCCCACTCCGAACCCGCCGCCGTCCGCTTCCCTGGTCAGCTCCGCCTGCCGGATGCCCTGCGTGCACTCGGTGTCGTGACACCAGTCCATGGCGTACGCCGCCACCTGCTCGGGCGCCAGCGGGATCACGCGCCGCACCGTCACATCAATTGCCACGGGGCCAGGATCCCAGCCGGCGCCCCCTCGTGCGCGACATCGGTCGGAAGGATGACGGATGGCGGACAAAGCGCGACAAACGCAGATCCCCGCGAGAAGCTGCCGCTGGATCCGTCCCCGTCCCGGGACGAAACACCGCCTCGCGCGCAAGGAGCCGCCGTGAACGCCACCGACGACAGCTATCGCTTCGACGACCTCACCGCCCTGTTCGTCAACTGCACGCTCAAGCCGTCCCCGCAGCAGAGTCACACCCAGGGGCTCATCGACAAGAGCGCGGCGATCATGATGTCGCGCGGGGTCACCACGTCCGAGATCCGGGCCGTCGACCACAACATCGCCACCGGCGTCTACCCCGACATGACCCAGCACGGCTTCGCGACGGACGAGTGGCCCGCGCTGTACGAGCAGGTCATGGCCGCCGACATCCTGGTGATCGCCGGGCCGATCTGGCTCGGCGACAACAGCTCGGTCACGAAGAAGGTCATCGAGCGCCTCTACGGCTGCTCCGGTCTGCTCAACTCCGAGGGCCAGTACGCCTATTACGGCCGCGTCGGCGGCTGTCTGATCACCGGCAACGAGGACGGCGTCAAGCACTGCGCGATGAACGTCCTCTATAGCCTCCAGCACCTCGGCTACACGATCCCGCCGCAGGCCGACGCCGGCTGGATCGGACCGGCGGGACCGGGACCGTCGTACCTCGACCCCGGCTCGGGCGGCCCGGAGAACGACTTCACCAACCGCAACACCACCTTCATGACCTGGAACCTGATGCACATGGCCGCCATGCTCAAGCGCGCCAAGGGCTTCCCGGCGCACGGCAACCAGCGCTCGGAGTGGGACGCGGGCTGCCGTCTCGACGCCCCCAACCCCGACTACCGCTGAGCCCTATGCCTTCAGTGGTACCCCGTGCTCGTCGGCGAAGATGCGTCGGCACTGGCCGTTGCAGAAGCCGTGCAGTGTGCCCTCGACCTCCAGGGTGAGGTCGGTGGTGTTCAGGTCGACGGTCATCCCGCACACCGGGTCGATGACCGTGCCGGGGGGCAGGGCGTCGGTGGGCAGGTGGGCGATGGTGTCGCGGTGCGGGGCGGTCATGTGCTGGATGAGATCCAGGCTGCTCATCGGACGTCCGTACAGCCCGAGGCTGCCTTCCTGGATGCCGACGACGTGGACCAGGGCGTGCGGCTGGTCGCGCAGCCGGTTGGGATCCCGGCCCGCCTTCTCCTCGGTCTCTGCCAGGGCCTGGGTGAGCCGGTCTATGGCGTAGGCGCTCATTTCCTTGCGCCAGGGGGCCGGTGCGCTGACGCGGATCAGGTAGCGGGGCGGGTCGGCGGGGTCGACCGGGTGACGGTCGCCGGTGATCCAGGCGGCCGGTTCGTGGATGAGGACGTGGGTGAGGTGACGGGCGGAGTCCATGACGGCTTCGGCGTGGGAGTCCTCGGCGCTGATGAGCGCGTCGATGAGTCGTTTGCCGACTTCTTGGTGTCGTGCCGGGTCGAGAACGCCCGCAGGTGCGAAGACCTCGATGAAAATCATGCCTTCATGCTCGATCGGCGGGCCGTCGGGGTCGTCGTACGGGAGGAGTGGGTTGGGGTTACTCCGAGGGGAGTGCAGGACTACTGCGGCGGGAGTACGGCGGTCCTCAGCCACCGGTGCGCGTGCGGTTGCGGGTCCTGATCCGGAAGATCACCAGTCCGACCGCGGCGAAGGCGGCCGCCCAGCTCAGGCCGAGCGCGAGGTGACCCCACAGCAGGGTGTGGCCGAAGGAGCCGCCGACGGCGAACTGCATGGGCCCGAAGGAGGGAAACCATTCCAGGACGGGCTTGTTGGCGAGCGGGTTGCCCAGCGGGTTCTGCAGAAAGGTGTCCATCAGCCCGCCCATGATGATCAAGAAGAAGCCTTCCAGGTCGTGCTTGACCAGGACGCCGAGGAGCAGGCCGAGCGCGCCATAGGTGAGCGCGATGGCGGTGAAGCCGGCCAGCACGGCGAACCAGCCGCCGGGATCCGGACGCCAGAAGGGCAGCATCGCGAGCGCGGTGTAGAGGGCGATCGCGCTGGCGACCGCAGCGATGGACAGGAACTTGGCGCCGATGAGCGTGCTCTGCCGGTAGCCGGCGAACACCAGGCGGCGGTCGAAGGTCAGGGCCTTGCGGACGGCGTCGAAGACGACGAACCCGGCGATCATCGTGACGGAGTTGAGGCCCGCCGAGATCAGGGTCAGCTGGCCGCCGTCGACGTGCAGGACCCGGCCGGTGGCGTAGAGCTTGAAGTCCAGTGGCGTGTGTCCGGCCAGGGCGTCCATCATCAGGTACCAGGCGGGGACGAAGAGGACGAGCAGCAGGGCGGCGAGCCGGTTGCGGGTCTGGTCGCGCACGCAGAAACGCAGGGCGGTGGGGAACTGTCCGTACAGCGGCCGCAGTTGGAGTGCGTCAGGCGCCGACATGGTGGTTCTCCTTCGACGTCGTGCGCGGGGTGAGCCGGCCGTCGGTGAGGTCGGCCAGCAGGTCGAAGCGCTCCTGCTCGAAGACGAGGTGGGTGATGACCACGATGGCCTTGTCACGGGCGCGCAGGTCCTCGACCAGGTCCCAGAAGCGCAGGTAGGTCTCCCAGTCGAAGCCCTGGTACGGCTCGTCGAGGAGGAGGACGTCCGGGTCGTGCAGCAGGGCCAGGGTGAGGTTCAGCTTCTGGCGTGTGCCGCCGGACAGTTCTCCGGCGGGGGATGCTCCGTACTGCTCGTAGCCGAGGAGGCGGACGAGTTCACGGCCGCGGTCCAGGTCGGGCAGGCGGTGGGCGGCGGCGAAGTAGCGCAGGTGCTGTTCGACGGTGAGGCTCGCGTTGAGGACGGGGTCCTGCGGGCAGTAGCCGAGGGTGCCGGACAGGACGACCTCGCCGCGGTCCACGGGCAGGGTGCCGGCCAGGATCTTCAGTAGCGTCGACTTGCCCGCGCCGTTCTCGCCTACGACGGCGATGAGTTGACCTGGGGCGACGGTGAGGTCGGCGCCGCGCAGGACGGGATGCTTGCCGTAGGACTTGTGGATGTTGTGGGCCTGAAGTAGGGGTGTGGTTGCGGGTGTTGAGCCGGGCGCCATGCGCTGCCTCCCTAGGGTGCGTCTCCTTGCGGTTCCGGTGGTGCCGCGTTCAGTCCGCCCGCGTAGATGCTGAGCATCTCCGGGGCCCAGCGGGTCATGCCGTCGACCGACAGCGGGTCCGTGCCGAGGACTTCGGCCAGGCGCTCGCGCAGCAGGAACAGGGCGAGGTCGTTGGCCAGGAGCAGGGCGGCGCGCACCGCCGGATCCCTTCCGGGGGCGGCCAGTCCCGCTGCCGCCAGGCCGTCCAGCGCGGCCCTGCTCAGTTCGTACAGGCGCCGGAACAGCAGCTGCGCGGCGTCTGTGTCAGACAGCAGGAGCCGGCGCAGGTAGCTGGGCAGCGGTGAGTCGTCGGGCAGGTGCCGGGCGAACACCTCGCTCAGCGAACTCGCCCCGGCTCCGGGATCGAGCAGCTCCGCCCCGCCGTCACCTGTCAGCTCACCGAGCATGGCCTCGAAGACGTCCAGGACGTACTGGTCGACCTCCTGCCGCAGGCCCTCCTTCGATCCGAAGTGGTGCATGACCAGCCCTGGCGACACGCCGGCGGCTGCGGCGATCTGCCGCATCGTCACCGCCTCCCACCCGCTCGCGGAGAACAGGCGCAGGGCCTCGTCACGGATGACTGCGCGGGTGGTCCGGTCGTCGCGGATTGAACGCATGTGCAGAATACTAAACGAGCGTTCAATCGCTGTCGAGGGGAGATGGAACGCCCTGTGTCTACGGGGTGCATCACCAGTACGGGGCCTCGGCGGGAGCGTGCCCGTGTAGGCCGGATCGGACGGCGGGGCGTTCGCGGTGGGTGCGTCGTCCAGCAGCACCTCATCGGACTGCTGTGAAGTGGTGACCGTGGGCGTGCCGCCGGAGGCGCCCGAACGGCTGGACGCGTGGGAGAGGGCCGCGACGGCCACGAACACCACGGCGACCGTTGCGAGGGCGCGGGTCACTCGTCGCCTCCGGGCCGGGCCGTCCATGTCCCGCCAGCCGGGTCGGGCTGTTGTTCGTCCGGCTGCCACACCTCGCCCACCGCATCAAAAGATGCCGGCCAGGGTTCGGCAGGCGCACCTTCTTCGCCTTTCCTGCCGCACGCCGGGTGAGTCCGCCGGATCGGAGCGGCTCCCGACCGCCCGCTCTCGTGCGGAGGGTTCCCTGGGCGCGGAGGTCCCGATGGCCTGCTCGGCGTCGCCGAGAAACCGCCACCACAAGGTGTCCGGGATGGGTGCTACAGCGCCCCCCTCGTCCGGTGTTTGCCCTGGCCTGGGTCTTCAGCGGCCATGGCCCCCGTCCCTCCTCGGCCGGGTCCATTCCGCAGGCCGCAGGGGACCGCGCGGATCGGCGGAGAGCGTGCGGAGCGCACGCATCTCCGAGAGCCGAGCGGTGGGGGACCTGTCGGCGGTCGGTGTGTCGCCCCCACTCCGGACAGCGTGCCGATCACTCCTGGGCGCTGGGCGACACCGACCGCCGACCCGGTCCCCGAGCGCAAGTTTTGCATAGTGCAAAATGTGTCGCCAGGGCTTTGGGGTGGTCTTGGTCTGGAGTTGAACCGGCACGGTGTCCGGGCTTTACGGCAGCCGGGTTCCCGGGCCGGCGTCCAGGCGTACGAAGGGGATGTTCCGGCCGGCCTCGCGGAAGCCGGCATCGGTGCCGTCGAGCGGCAGGCCCATGAACGCGCAGAGGCGTTGTGCGGTCCGTCGGTGGCGTCGGGCGTAGCGGGCCATGATCTCGGCACCGTCGTCCGGTGAGAGGAAGCGGGCCGTGACGGCGTGATGGCGGGTGCCCACCACGATCAGGGTCTTCGGCTGTGCGCGCAGATTGCGGTACCAGGCAGCCTTCGGGCCGAAGCCGGACGCGATGGTCCAGCTGTCCTCGTCCGGTCCGTACTCCACCACCTCCAGGACCACGCGGCGGTCGAGTCCGGTGATGCGGCCCACATGATGGAGCAGGAGCAGCCGGCCGCCGAAGATCCACCCCAACCCGCAGCGGAAGACCGGTATCGGCAGGCGGGCGAGGAACCGCCGCCAGCCGATGGGGAGTTGAGGCCCTTCCGGTGGAGCCTGTCTGTGGGGCATCTTCGCCTTCCGACGTCGGACTTGTCGGCTCCCGGCCTCTATTGGGTAAAAGGCTGGGCCGTGAGCCTCTTCCTCACAGGAACCTTTGCATAGTCTAAATCCGGGGAGGGGTGTCTGTGCCACAAGCGATCAGACGGCTCTCATGCGCTCGAACTTATCTGGAGGACGCATGAACGGGCAGAAGCCGACGCAGGGTTCTGCGGTGCTGTCCTGGATGCCGGTGGCGGCGATGGCCGTGGTGGCTGGGGTGGACGTCGTCGCCGGTCCCGGGGTGGGACTCCTGCCGTTGGTCTCGCTGGGGCCGGCGTTCTCCGGGTTGGTCGGCGGATGGCGGCGTACGACATTGATCGGTGCGCTGGCTCTGCTCGTGTGCGTGGCACTCGGGATGTACGACGGGCTCTTCGAGGAGCGCCGGGGCTTCACCGCCATGGCGTCGGTGGCGGGCGTGACGGGGGTGGGTATCGCGGCGGCCGTGACACGCTCGCGCCGGGAGGCGGAGCTGGCCAGTGTGCGGTCGATCGCGGAGGTGGCCCAGCGGGTGCTGCTGCGGCCGGTGCCGCGAACTGCGGGCCCGTTACAGGCGGCGGTGTCGTACACCTCGGCGGTCGCGGAGGCGCGCATCGGCGGTGACCTGTACGAGATGGTGGCCTCACCGCACGGGATCCGGGCGATCGTGGGGGATGTGCAGGGCAAGGGGCTGGCCGCGGTGGAGACGGCCGCCGTGGTGCTCGGCGCCTTCCGGGAGGCGGCGCACGACGAAGCCGACCTGGTCGGGCTCGGGGAACGCCTGGAGCGCAGTGTGGCCCGGGAGCTGGAAGGCGAGAAGTTCGTCACCGCGATCCTCGCGGAGATCGGCTCGGACGGTGACGTCGTCTTCCTCAACTACGGTCACCCGGCCCCCATGGTCGTACGCCAGGACGGCACGGTCGACTTCCCGCAGCCGCCCGTGTACGCCCTCCCCCTGGGACTCGGTGCCCACGGCACCGAAGGTCCGAAGCCCTACCGGGTGGACTTCACCCCCGGCGAGCAACTGCTGTTGTATACCGACGGGGTTACCGAGGCCCGGGACGCGGGCGACTCCTTCTACCCCCTCGGTGAGAGGGCGGACCTGCTCAAGGAACCGGACGCCGGCCGCGCCCTGGAGGCGCTGCGCGAGGACCTGGTGCGCCATGTCGCAGGGCCGCTCCACGACGACGCCGCGATGCTCCTGCTGCGTTACCACGGTCATGGGGAAGGAAAATCTGTTCCCATCGGGTGAGGGGGCACCACCTTCGGCAAGGTAGAAAGGACTAATGCAGGAGCGTGAGAACCCCGCGGGGACGATGGACGACGTCGATGCGGTCACCCGTGCGGTGCTGACCGCGTCCCGGCTGCTGGTGGCGGTCTCGGCCCGCTCGCTCGCCGAGGTCGAGGAAGGGGTGACGCTGCCGCAGTTCCGGATGCTGGTCGTGCTGTCCACCCGTGGTGCCACCAAGCTGGTGACCCTGGCCGACCTGCTGCAGGTGGCGCCGTCCACGGCGATGCGGATGGTCGACCGGCTGATCGCGGCCGGTCTCGCCGACCGGCAGACCAATCCCGGCAACCGCCGTGAAACGATGTTGCAGCTCACCGAGGAGGGCCGGCGCACGGTCGAGGACGTCACCGCCCGGCGCCGCTCCGAGATCGTCGCCATTGTCGAGCGGCTCTCCCCGATTCAGCGCCTGGCGCTCGTCGAGGCCCTGGGCGCCTTCAACAAGGCGGGAGGCGAGCCCCCTGCCCCCGCCCTGGATGACCCTGAACCGCATCCTCTCGGCTGGGTCGTCGACGGCGTGATGGCCCACGACACCTGACGACTCCCGGCCGCTCGTCCCGATTCCCGGACGGGTCTTTTCCGAGCCCGGAAGATCTTGCATAATGCAAGGGAATTGTGAACGTCGGGCGCGCTGTCCTGCCACGACAACACGCGCGACGTGTCGGCGTCCGTCGCGGGGTGTTCCTCCGAGTGGTGGAGTGGGCGGCCGACGGTGGACGGGAAGGGCGCGGGGGTGTGAGACGCGTGCGCCTGAGGGGTTACCACTCGTCCTCGTCCGAGCGTCACCTGATGGCGTACGTGCGCACCATGGTGTGGGGCCCGGCGGAGTTCGTCGGGCGGCCACCCTGGTGGCTCGTGGGGGAGGGGCTCCTGGCCGGGGGCCTCGGTGCCGGGACGATCGTCGCTACCGTGCTCTTCGGGGCCTGGACGGGGAGGCCCTCGCTGGCCGACGGCGAGGCGGGCCTGGTGTGTGGGGGGGGCGTTGACCGTATATCTGTCGGTCGTGGGGGCCGGACGTGCGCTGATCGGCGTCGTCGCGCTGCTCGGTGTGTGTCTCGCGCTCCAGGCTCCTCAAGCTGCGGCCGGGGTGGTGCTTGCCGAACGGGGGCAGCTGCAGTCCGTGGTGGTGACCTCGGTCGAAGACGGCCGGGCGGCCGAAGGCGGGCACGCCCGCTACCTGTGTTCTGTGGCGGACCGCGACGGCGTCCCCCTCAAGGTCCGCATCTGGCGTGGCTGCGGAGAAGACACCCGGCGCGGAGACGCGCTCGCAGTCGTGTCCGACCCCGAGGGGCGGGTATCCCCGCGCGGTGCGCAGACGGGGTCCGGTGTGTCGGGGCCGCTGCGTGACCTGGCTCCGTGGGCCGTCGCCCTCGTGGCCGCGAGCGTGATCGCCGTTGTCCGCTCCTACCGGCTCTCCGTGCCTTCCGTCGCCTTGGCGTCTCCCGGGTGGGGCGTTGCCTCACATCGTTGATCAGCCGGCTGTGGGGCTGGGTGTGGGCGAGGTGGTGTTGACGTTC